>JBCCBF010000244.1:0-4568 GCA_039814445.1 Pseudomonadota bacterium | reverse complement strand
TCGGCCAGGGCCTTATCAATATGGGTCACGTTGCGCAGGCCGAAGGAAATCGTCACCCGGTCGAATTCACGGTCATCAAAGGGCAAATCTTCGGCATTGCCACACGACCAGGTCACCGCATCAACCAAACCGCGATCACCCGCGCGGTCCCGGCCCACCGCCAGCATGGCCGGGTTGATATCGCAGATGGTGACAGGGGGTTGGTGGCCGTTGTCCTGCCCATCACGGGCAGCGCGGCGCAGCAATTGTTCGGCGATGGCAAAACCAATATCGCCGGTGCCGCCCGCTAAATCCAACACGCGCATACCGGGGCGCAGGCCCAGGCCACGGACAAACCGTGCTTTCCATAACCGATGGACGCCACCCGACATCACATCATTCATGATGTCGTAATTCTCGGCCACGCTGGCAAACACATCGCTCACCAGGCGTGTTTTCTGATCCGCGCTGACAGATTGATACCCAAAATGAGTTTGGTCGTTATCTTTAGCCGGCTGTTCGTTGGTGGTTTCTGTGTGCATGGGTTTATGCCGTTAGATCGGCACCTCCTGGGGCATGATTAAGACGATTACAGTTCATATCCTGCGAGTCTAAAGCGTCAACGGTTAAATAAGGCTGGTTGGCACCGATCACCATGGACATGTCGCCGCGCCCTTATGGTCCGCTGTGGCCCCCTGGCGCCCCCCTTGTTGCCCCTGTCAGGATAGATTTTGTGACTTACCTCACTACCTAACAACACCGATTGATCGGGAAGGATAAAGCCGTGATCCGCAAACTCGCCACCCTTTTCACCACAACCGGCGCCACCACAGCCGGAACGGCTGAGGCGGGACGCGAGGCCCCTGGTCCCGATCAAGGGGCGCGTGAGGCTGAAGATCACGCGATCGATGGCTCGCCCATGCCCATGGCCACTCGTTTGGCCGTGCTCGACCGCGACCCGTATCTTTACCTCGCCGATTTAAGCGAGCGAGTGATCTCGGTATTCGATGATCTGAAATATGACCGTGCGGATCTGGACATGATGTCTGGGCCCATGCGTGAGCGCTTGATGATGCAGTTAAAACCACTGGGTTTCCGCCAGGTCTCTGGCATGATCATGGAGAATAAGGCCGAGGATCTGCGGGTTATTTTCCCGAAATTCCATGCTTTGGGTGCGTCGCCTTTTGATATTGCCCGGTATACCACGCGCCGTGGCCAGGATTACTTGGCCCTGACCCCGACTCAAACGGCATGCCATTATATCGATCATTATGATCACGGGGAGGCCGTGGACCGGGTCAAAGCCCTCGTGATCAAACAGCCGATCAATTTATTTCGTTTGATGGATTATCTAGAGGATAAGCCGGCCCACCGGGCATTTCAGAACGCCATCGGCCATATCAAGCTGGTGCAGCGGGAGGCGGTGGAGGCAGCGCCCCTTAAAACCCGCCGCGCTTTGGGTTCCATGGGGATCTAGCAATCGCGCCGGATTGACGGTTCCTGTGAGGACCCAATAGGTGGGTTTCAACAGCCTGGCCGATGGGCGAATGCTAGGTTGTAAGCCCACGCAAAATCCGTTACTGGGCACTTTCTAACCTGCCGCTTATGGTGCGCATCCAATAATGAAAACCCTATGAGATAACGCGATGCCCAGTCTTTTTGATCAGATTTTAAACCGTGCCATTCCTGAACGCGGATTGACCACTCCCTTAGATAATCTGGATATGATGCCGCCGATGAAAGAGGTCAGTGACCACCGGACCCCGCATCACCAAACGCGCTTTGATATCGAGGGTGAGAAACGGCTGCAGACTGATCAAAAATCAGCGCATCTGGCACGGCTGGGTCGTGGGTTATAGGCCGTCAAGTCTGGCGCTCATCGCCGGTTATTTCGCTTTGATCCATGACGTATTCGGCATAGATCAAGGCTCTCTGTTGCTTAGTAACGCCTTGGACCCATGCCTGAGTTACCTGAAGTAGAAACCGTTGGTCGCGGCTTGGCCAACGCTGTGTTGGGCGCCACCATCGATACCGTGGATCAACGGCGTCCGGATTTGCGCTGGCCGATGCCGGGCAATTTACCGGCCCGTCTGGCCGGTCGGCGTTGGGCGGATATCACCCGCCGCGGTAAGTATTTGTTGATCACCTTGGACGATGGCCAGGTCATGCTGCTGCATCTGGGCATGTCAGGCCGGATGATGATCCATAGCCCCGGGCATAACGCGCCGCCGCCCGATAAACACGATCATGTGGTGTTTGATTTTACCGATGGTCACCGGGTGGTTTTCAATGACCCGCGTCGGTTTGGTGCGTTGTTGATGGAGGACACGGCCGAGGCTATGGCCGCAAGTTCGCTTTTGGCTGACATGGGCCCTGAGCCGTTCGACCCTCGATTTGATGCCGCGATGTTGAGCGCGGCAATCGCCCACCGCCGCTCACCGATAAAAACGGTGCTGCTGGATCAAAAAATCGTGGCTGGCCTTGGTAATATTTACGTGTGTGAAGCCCTTTGGCACGCCCAGATCAGCCCCAAGCGCTTGGCCCATACGGTGGCGGGTAAGCGGGCAGAGCGGTTGGTGCCCGCGATCCGTAAGGTCCTAACCGAAGCCATTGAGGCGGGCGGGTCCAGCTTGCGTGATTATGTGCAAGCAAGCGGTGAGCTAGGCTATTTCCAAAAGCAATTTGCGGTTTATGACCGGGAGGGCGTCGGCTGTCCGCGCTGCGATAAAGTGGTGCCAGGCACCTTGGTCAAACGGATCGTGCAATCAAACCGCTCAACCTTTTATTGCAGCCGGTGCCAACGATAGGGGTCGGTTGATCATTACTTGTATTCGCCACCCGTGCGGGGTAAGCACCAAGGCTATGTTTATCGCACGCTTGATCCAGACAACCCTGACATTGCTCGCCACTATCTTAATCGTGGTGGCCCTATCGCCGCGGGATGGCCGAGCTCAATCCATTACCTATGTGGATGGGTTTGATGCGCTGCCCGTCATGACGGGGATGGCACAAACAAGCGGTAGTTTGATTTTCGATACCCCGGCAGGCCGTATTCTACAGGCCCAGCTGGTGGGTGATGTGCGCTTGGACGCGAGCGTTGATTTTTATCGCGCCACCTTGCGCTCACTGGGTTGGACGCCGCGGTCACCAAAAGCAGATAACCGTATGGTTTTTACCCGTGACGATGAAGCCTTGGCCGTGCAATGGGCCGAAACAACCGCAGGCGATCTGGGTATTACCTTTGAATTAAACCCAGCACCCGCGCCTTAAAGCGCACAGATGTTAGTGTGCCAATTATCTATGATTTTTCCTGAGGACCTTACCTATGGCTTATGAAAACATTCTGACCAGCACCGATCATGGTGTGGGCATCATCACCTTGAATCGCCCCAAGGCACTCAATGCTTTGTCGACTGATTTAATGCGCGAGTTGGGTGAGGCAGCCTTGGCGTTTGATGCCGATCCAGCCATTGGTGCCATTGTGATTGCCGGCAATGAAAAAGCGTTTGCCGCGGGTGCTGACATTAAGGAAATGGCCAACCGCGATTTTATTGATGTTTACGGCTCGGACTTCATCACCTCAGAATGGGAAACCATCTTACAGGTTCGCAAGCCCATCGTTGCGGCTGTCGGCGGCTATGCCCTGGGCGGTGGCTGTGAGTTAGCCATGATGGCAGATTTTATCCTGGCAAGTGATAACGCCAAGTTTGGTCAGCCCGAGATCAATATCGGCGTGATCCCAGGATCGGGTGGTACCCAACGCCTTACCCGTGCGGTGGGCAAGGCAAAAGCCATGGAGATGTGCCTGACCGGTCGGATGATGGATGCCGCTGAGGCTGAGCGTGCAGGGTTAGTCAGTCGGATTGTTGACGCTGATCAACTGGTGGCCGAAGCCATTGAGGTCGCCCAGAAAATCGCCAAGCTATCAGGGCCCTCGGTCATGATGTGTAAAGAGGCCGTCAACACGGCGTTTGAGACCACCTTGCGTCAGGGCATCATGTATGAGCGTCGCCTGTTCCACGCGCTGTTTGCCACCGACGATCAGAAAGAGGGCATGGCTGCCTTTATCGAGAAGCGGCAACCAAACTATAAAAATCGGTAAAATAAGCCGCCCATGCCCTGGTATGGTTGCATAGGTAAATACCTCTCATTACTGCCGATCTGGGGCTGATCCCCGTAATCCCCGTTTTACAGCCTTGACGCCCTGCCACAGCTTGCCTATAACCGCCGCTCAACGTAATTTGTGGCTGTGGAGTCGCCCTCGGTTTAGGGCTTAAACAACGAAACTAAGCGCTACTTTCTAGTCGCTGTCGTAACAACAGCTAACGGTTCGTCGAACGAACCAAAAAGTTTTGAATTTTGGAGTTAAGGCCCATGGCAAACCACAAGTCTGCCAAGAAACGTATTCGTCAAACTGAACGCCGGACCGCTGTGCGGAAAATCCGCGTGAGCCGTATTCGTACCTTCGTGAAGCGGGTCGAAGAGGCAATCACTGGCGGTGACCAACAAGCCGCCCAAGCCGCCTTAAAAGAGGCACAGCCCCATATGCAGGCTGGTGTCAGCAAAGGCGTTCTGCACAAGAACACGGC
>JBCCBF010000050.1:0-11648 GCA_039814445.1 Pseudomonadota bacterium | reverse complement strand
TCCTTCGCGAGCCCCGCCTACTGAGACGACTCGACCATGTCTTCAGCGCAAGGCAGAGCCTGTGGAGCTTAATCGTGTGGGCCATAAACGGGATTTGCCAACCACATCCCCGAAGTCTTCGGTGAAATTCGGCACCACAAAGACCATGACCGCGAGCAGCAGGTAAAACGCCACTTGTGAGAACACGAAATTCTGCGACATCAGCACCTGGGTCTTACTCCGAGCAGTGGCTGCTGTGCTGCTAATGTCCTCAACCCTGGCTAGGATGCGCGCCATCTTTTGGCGGCTTAATTTAGCCTCACGGAGACCATCAAGCAGGTCTTTGATGGCCATCTGTACCTCATTATCCATGGCCAAATTGGACATCAAATCATTGCGCACAGAAAACGCGCGCTTGAAATAGATCGTCAGGATAATCGTCAGCGATATCACCAAAGCGACGAGTGAGATCAGGGACACATAGCCCAAATAGCCCGCGGTAAAGAGCACCAAAATAGACATCTGAACCGCAATGGTCAGGGACGATGCCGATTGGGACAATGTCTGGGCATGGGTTGAGACGCTATTATAAATGACCTCGCGGCCCACCTGCTCGGCATCAATGAAATCCACATCCTTGACCGCGTGCATAATGCGCAATCGAACCCGATGGATGATGTCTTCAATCTGTTCTGAGACCTGGGTCAGGATCCAGCGTTGAGAGATAACGTAGAAAACAATCACAGCAACAAAGGCCGCGGCATAAAGCGGGCGCGTACTTTCTTCACCGCTAGCGCTTTCAGCGGCACTGTTCACAATGGCGAGGATCAGCGCGTTTGAAACGCCAGCCACCGTGGCCACAAGTAAAGCTTTGCGTGGCGATAGGGTCGCTTCGCGTTGCAAAAAAGCAAACAGCCCGCCAGACGGGTTCAAGGTCGATTTAAGCGATGGCAGCACGGGCGAGGGTCGCTGAAAAGGTCAGGAAAGAAGGAAAGAACCAGGATGAGGCGTGATCGGGCTTTAGTCAGAAGACAAAGCAGGGCGGGGCCGACCAAACACCATGACCGCCACACCCACTAGCAAGGGAGTTAGCACCAGCGCCAGTAAGAGAGTACCGAAAAATCCAGTGCGGCAATGGCGGCCCAGAAAAGCGACAAAGAACGCCGCTAAAAAGTAAAAATAAATCATGAGGACAACTCACAGAAGAAGGCGTGGCATGGGTTTTCCGCATGCCACGCCTTTAAGATAGTAAGCAGCCGTTTTTAGCTACTGGTAGTTTTACGCGATGATGATTTGGCGGAGTCAAACTCGGCTTGGAAATGCTCACGCATTTTTTCCGCATCAAAAGTCAGCATGGTCCCACCGCTCTCAAAATGCTGCTTGAACACTTTACCGATGGCATAGGTAGCGGCAGCCGCTGCCCCTGGAACAACAGCCGCGCCTAACAGCGTGCCGATACCCGGGATCATTTTGACTGAACTCGCGGCGGCACCGGCATAGCCTGATGGAATTGCTGTCACAAGCAAAGCGCTGACAGCTGACTTACCAGCGTTTTCTTTGAACGGCGTATCGTAGAGCTTTGACAGATCGTTCAGCATTTTCATCTGTACACCGATGATGGCTGCCAAATCCACATAAGGCAGTGGAATAAGACCGGCACCAGCGGCCCAACCGCAATAGGATTTGATTGTCATGTCCGCTTGGTCAGCGTTGGACAGGTCAGTTTTGGTGGCGGTTGAACTTTCAGCCATGGTAAATCCTTAATTATTTTCATTATTTTTGCGCGGCGAACCACGCCATATGACATCCATACCTTAGTTGAGTGACATTGGTTGCGCAAGCAATGTTGCACGAAGCAAACCACATTAAAATGCTATCAATAACGCTAGCCTGGTTGGTGATTATAGCATCCCGTACCAAAGCTTTTAGCCATTACTCTTTGATGGACCTGGCTAAACGTTTCTGAGCCCAGCCAATAGCCATGAGTCCGTGGGCATCATCCATTCATCACACAAACAACCCTGCATCCACATCCGCCACATCGATGCCTTGCAGTCGGATGATGCCGCCGCCGTCTAGGTAGAGATGGGCGCTGCCGCCTTTATCGCGCAGGGTGGCGAGCACCTCGGTGGTGTTCATGCCGGTGATTTGCAAGCGGTCTTGGGCCACGTCAAAGCCACCGATGATGTCGCTGCCGCTATCGGTGAGGGCGTCGAAGACAAACATATCAGCGCCATTGCCGCCATTGAAGTTGTCATTGCCCGCGCCGCCGGCGAGGGTGATCGTGTATGCTTGACCCTGGCGGCACGGGGTCAGAAAACAGCTGAGATGGCCTATACCTTGAGCATTTCCGAACATTCGGCCAGCTCGTACATAAAATCAGCCCGCCGCCGCCTTATGGCAAAGACCACGGCAGAAGCGGTGGCCAAAGCCCTTGATCACGGGCTGATCGCCTGTTGAGACCATGGAAACAGCGGCATTAATGGCGGTGAGGGTGGGATTCGAACCCACGATAGAGTTTCCCCTATACACGCGTTCCAGGCGTGCGCCTTAAACCACTCGGCCACCTCACCGTCCTGGGTGCCATGATCGGTAAATCATCGCAGCGGCGGGACACTAGGCGAGACAACGTGTCTTTGGCAACCCTGTCGACGCATGATTGTGCAGAAAACTGGTGTAAGACACTTGCGGTCCAAACCATTTGCAGCCTAACGTTTAGGCGTAAGTAACGCCACGGACAGATAGGGCATGAGTGGCCATGGGTATTTTATTTTTCTTACTGGGCCTTTGTTGTTTCCTCGCAGGCTGCGCGGCTCTGGCCTTTGATGTCATGTACTATTTTGAAACCAGCGTTATCGACCCGGCGTCGATCTCTATTCTGTGGCGCATCATTATGGGCGAGGAACATTTAGCGCTGTCGATCAACTGGATACAGACCACCCTAGGCGCATCTTTTTGGGTCGATTACGGCAAGGGATATTTTGAAAGCCCAGCTTTTGCGACACCCATGGGACTCGCCCTGTTTTTCTGGCTATTGGCGATGATGTTCAAGAAACCTAAGATCCGGCAAGAAGAGTTTGAATCACTTGCGACGTCAGGGTCAGGGGGTGAGCGTCGGAGAGGCGGTGGTCGCCGTTCTTGATCAGAATAAGCTCCACATCATCACTGTCCAAATGGTGCGCTAGGCGTTCACTCAACCCATAGGGCACATCCGTATCCCGAATGCCATGGATGAGGCGTATCGGGCAGGTGATGGGCAGCGCCTGGGTCAGGCGACGGTGATCGCGCCCTTCTTCAATCAGCTTCTTGGTGATCAAATAGGGCTCATCGCTGTAATCATTGGGCTGCTCGATACGACCGTCGCGCATGAGTGTTTCCCGGTCTTGCGCCGTCATCGAAGCCCACATCAGCTCCTCGGTAAAATCGGGTGCCGCGGCGATGCCCACCAGGGCATGGAGCCGGTCAGGCCGAGCCACCGCCACATTCAGCATGATCCAGCCCCCCATGGATGACCCAATCAGAATTTGCGGCCCCGTGGTCAGGTGATCAAGGGCGTCAATCGCATCCTGGCTCCACTCACCAATTGAACCATCAGCAAACTCACCACTCGAATCGCCATGGCCAGTATAGTCGAATCGCAAGTAATCCGTGCCCATCTCACGGCAAAGCTGCTCAAAATGCGTCGCCTTGCTCCCCGTCATATCGGAGCGGAACCCGCCCATGAAGACCACGCCCGGTTTCGTACCACGCGCGGCACCAGCCTGATGGCGATGATAGGCCAAGCGCCTGTTATCATTCAGATTAAGGAATTGCGGCGCGCTTTCGGTTAGGGCGTTTTCTGGAGTATTCTCAGTCATGGCAATCCTTTATCAGGGCATGGATGGGGGGCTTTTGTGAACAACACATCAGCAATGCAGGATTGCCCTGCCCCCGGTCAACGGTCCATGTTAGAACCAGTGGAAGTTTTGTGGCTAGCGCTGATCGGTCAGCGTCCACACCTATATAAGACCCACCATAACCATCTGGCCCTTATCATCTGCCCCCCTGCTTTGTATCGCTAACCCATGCGCCCAACCCGTCAACTCCCCCAGCAAAAATCGATGAAGCCCCGTCGCATGCGACGGCGGCGGCGGCCGGCACCGGAAATCCCCGATCCCACGGGCAGTGGCCGCCCGGTAGTGTTGCAGATATTGCCAAGCTTGGTCTCAGGCGGTGTTGAGCGGGGGACCGTTGAAGTGGCCCGTGCCTTACGGGCAGCGGGTGGCACGGCGATTGTCGCGTCTTCAGGTGGCCCCATGGTCAAACAATTGCGCCGTGCTGGGGTCAAACATGTGACCCTGCCACTCAAGTCAAAAAACCCGCTGACCATGTGGGCCAATGTGAAAAAGCTGATGGCTTTGATCACCAAGCATCAGGTGGACATTGTCCACGCGCGCAGCCGTGCGCCCGCTTGGTCAGCCTACCGCGCCGCCCAGGAAACCGGTGTCCATTTCATCACCACATTTCATGCCGCCTACGGCCATGCCTCAGGCGTTAAGCGCGCCTATAATTCAGTGATGGCCAAAGGCGATCTGGTGATTGCTGTGTCTGACTTTATCTCACGGCACATCGTCAATCATTACGAGGTCAACCCGCACCGATTGCGGACCATCCCACGGGGCGTTGATATCAATCAGTTTCATCCCGACCGGGTGGGCGCCAAACGGGTAAAAAACCTGGTGCAAGATTGGGCGGTGCCCACGGATATGCCCGTGATTGTGCTGCCTGGCCGGGTCTCCCGGATCAAAGGTCATCACATCTTGATCGAAGCCCTTGCCCTGGTGGGACGAGAAGACCTAACCGTCTTGATGGTCGGCGACACCAGCGATAAGCCAAAATACGCCAAAGAATTGGAAAAACTGATCGAACGCCATCAGCTCAATTGGCGGGTCCGCTTAGTCGGCCCGTGCGATGATATGGCGGCGGTCTATAGCATGGCTGACTTAATCGTCTGCCCTTCACTGGTACCCGAAGGCTTCGGCCGCACCGTGGCCGAGGCCATGGCCATGGGTCGCCCAGTGATCACTACAGATTTAGGCGCCCCGCCTGAATTGGTCGCCCATGGCGAAACCGGCTGGGTGGTCCCCGCCGGTGAGCCCGAGGCGTTGGCCGATGCCATTGCCAGGACCTTGGCACTGCCACCACATTTATTGACCGAGATGGGCCAGCGGGCCATCAGCCATATCCATGACCGCTATACCCGCGAGCATATGTGCAACGCCACCCTTGCCTTATATGACGAATTACTCGTGGCATCGCTTTATGATGATGGTATCCAACCGGCCTTTCTGGATTAAGGTGCCAGACCATCATGCTGCAAGCACCACCTGCCCGTTTTGACTGAATACTATTATCCTATGGCTACCATCGATATTCATCGCCCAAACCACGCCTCACACCACGGCGCCACCGGTTCGCATCAAGCCAGCGAGCCAGGAGAAAATGCCGAGCCCGCGGCGTTAAAAGCCTTAGACAGCGCCCAGCGGATTTTGGTGATTAAACTGGGTGCCCTGGGTGATATGATCATTGCCCTTGGCCCGTTCCAAGCCATCCGGGAAAGACACCCCCATGCGCATATCACGCTGTTGACCACCAGCTCCTATGCCGAGATTGGCCGCCGATGTGGCCTGTTTGATGATGTGTTGATCGACAAACGGCCCAATTGGCATGAATTGGGTCGCTGGCTTGAGTTACGCCGCGGCCTGCGCCAGGGGCAGTTTGATATGGTCTATGACCTACAGAACAACGATCGGACCTCGATCTATTACCGCTTGTTCTGGCCTAACCAGACACCGCTATGGTCTGGCTCAGCCCCAAAGGCGTCGTTTCCGTTTGAGGACCCACGCCCGCCGACCCGTCATGCGTTTGATCGGCATCGGGAGCAATTATCAGGCTTGGGCATCACCGATATTCCATTGCCTGATGTGCGGTGGATGGACACCGACATATCGGCGTTCAATCTGCCTGAAAACGCCTGCTTATTAGTCCCGGGCAGCGCCCCGCACCGACCGGAAAAACGCTGGCCGCAACAACATTTTATCAGCCTGTGCGACCGATTGTTAAACGCGGACATGGTGCCCGTCGTCTTGGGCACACCATCGGAAATTGTGGTGACACGGGATATCGCCACGGCGGTACCGGACGCCATTAATCTCACGGGTAAAACCAGCCTTTTCGATCTGGCGACCCTGGGACGCATGGCCAAGTTGGCGGTCGGCAATGATACGGGGCCTATGCATCTGATCGGGGCGGCGGGCGCGCCATCTGTTGTGCTGTTCTCTGGCGCCTCATCGCCCTATTTGAGCGCGCCTATCGGGCCAAAGGTGACCAGCCTGCAAGAAGCCAGTCTCGACCGGTTATCGGTTGATAAAGTCTGGCGTTGTATCGATCGGCTGCTCAATCCCGACGAGGAATTATAAGCACGGTTGGCTATTGGGTGTAATTCCGGTCGCAGGTACGGGAAATTGGGATCGACAGGTTCACCACATCCCCACCGCAATCATAAATGCACAATTTATCAGCCCGGGTCAGACGCAACCGCTTTAACCGGCATTGGGTTGGTGCCGCACCGCTGACCTCACGGTTGATTTGGCCTGTCGTCAGATCAACTGAGGGGTCACAAAATCGTGTACGGGGCAGGGTACGCTCGAACACCTGACCGCCAGAACAACGATAAAGGCATGTGCGGCTACTGGTGCGTTCGATTTCGTTGAAGCGGACGCAGATTTGTTCTTGCCTTTGGTTAAAAATTCGATTCTGTGGTGGCACACGAAATTGCCCGACATTGCCTGGCTCGCTACCCTGAAAACCTTGCGCCCTGGCTTCTTGTGGCACCACAAGCATGGTGAATAGCACACTAAGCACAGCACCAAAAAGCCATGCCTTCACAACAGTTTCCGGTTTTTTTATCAGCATCATTTTTCCAATCAGAAGCAGGCTTATCAGCTCTTACTGATTAAGCTTTACCCGGCCAATGTCAAATTCCTTACGGCGTCAGGGCGAAAACTCTCGCAAACCCATGCAAATGCAGCCTAGCCAGCTTGGCCATGGCACGCTATGAGTGGGTCTTGCGTTGCGCGCTTGATATGCCAATGCAAGATCACCACACCAAACATATGAGCAAAGCGAACGACCATGGCCGATATTGCCAACCCAGCCGCCCCTGTTGATCACAACCCAAACCCGTCAATGGCTGGCGCAACTATCACCTTAACCCTACCTGATGGCGCCACCCGCGATATTACTGCGGGCACCACCGGGCGTGACTTTGCCAAATCTATCGCCACCAGCCTGGGTAAGGCTGCTTTGGCCGTGAAACTGGATGGTGAAATCCAGGACCTGGATTTACCGATCACCGAGAGCGGCAAGATTGAGATTATTACCCGCAAGTCCGAAGACGCGCTCGAGCTAATCCGCCACGATGCCGCCCATGTGATGGCCGAGGCAGTCCAGGAGCTGTACCCCGGCACCCAAGTCACCATTGGCCCGTCCATCGAAAACGGCTTTTACTACGACTTCGCCCGTAATGAGCCGTTCACGACCGAGGACCTACCCAAAATTGAAGCGAAGATGCGCGAGATCATCAAGCGCAACGCGCCGTTCGAGCGCGAGGTTTGGGACCGGGATGAGGCGATCAAATTCTTCGAAGACAAAGGCGAGGTCTATAAGGCCGAGTTGATCCGCGACCTGCCCGATGCCGAGACGATCACTGTTTATAAGCAAGGCGACTGGCTCGACCTCTGCCGCGGCCCCCATATGCGCTCCACCGGCGATGTGGGTGATGCGTTCAAGCTGATGAAGGTGGCGGGCGCCTATTGGCGCGGTGATAGCAGCCGCGCCATGCTGACCCGCATTTACGGCACGGCCTGGCGCACAAAAGAAGAGCTTAACGACCACCTGACGATGCTGGAAGAGGCCGCCAAGCGGGATCACCGCAAGCTGGGCCGGGAGATGGATTTGTTCCACTTCCAAGAAGAAGCGCCCGGTGCCGTGTTCTGGCACCCCAAAGGTTGGACCGTGTTCCAAGAGTTGATCGACTATATGCGCAAGCGCCAAACCCAGGCGGGTTACGTGGAGATCAACACCCCTGACATTATGGACCGCACCCTCTGGGAGCGCTCCGGCCACTGGGAGAAGTTCGGCGAGAACATGTTCACGACCCAGGCGAAAGAAGACCGGGTCTTCGCGCTAAAGCCAATGAATTGCCCGGGCGGTGTGGAAGTCTTCAAACAAGGCTTGCGCAGCTACCGTGAATTACCCGCGCGGATTGCCGAATTTGGCAAAGTGCACCGGTTTGAACCATCAGGCGCCCTGCACGGCTTGATGCGAGTGCGGGCCTTTACCCAGGATGATGCCCATATCTTCTGTACCGAAGAGCAGATTACCGAGGAATGCCAGATCGTCTGTCAGCTGGTCCTTGATATCTACAAGGAATTTGGCTTCGACGATGTGCGGATCAAATTCTCAGACCGCCCGGAAAAACGCATCGGCTCCGATGATATCTGGGACAAATCTGAGGCGGCGTTGAAGACGGCCGTGGACGCCACAGGTCTGAGCTACACCACCAACCCCGGTGAGGGCGCGTTCTATGGCCCGAAACTGGAGTTTGTGTTGCGTGATGCCATTGGCCGGGACTGGCAGTGCGGCACCATCCAGGTTGATTTGAACCTGCCCGAACGCTTGGGCGCGTTCTATATCGGTGCCGATGGTGAAAAACATATCCCCGTCATGCTGCACCGGGCGCTGTTTGGGTCCCTCGAGCGGTTTGCCGGCATCTTGATCGAGCATTACGCGGGCAAGCTGCCCCTGTGGCTAGCCCCGACCCAAGCACTGATCGCCACCATCACGTCTGAGGGTGATGAGTATGCCCTTGAGGTAGCCCAAGCCTTGCGCGCCAAAGGCATGCGCGTTGAAACTGATCTGCGTAATGAGAAGATCGGTTACAAGGTCCGTGAGCATTCGGTGAAGAAGGTGCCGTATATCCTGGCCGTGGGTGGCCGCGAGGTTGAGGACCGCACCGTGGCGATCCGTACCTTGGGCCAACAAGGCCAACAGGTTCTAAGCCTTGACGATGCCATAGCCCAGCTGATGGACGCCGCGAAATCACCGCTTGAGCCACGATGATCAATGGCCGGCATAGCGCCGGTTATGATCCAGCCGTTGACGTGTCAACCATGGGCCGTATCATGACATAGTCCTGATGTATGTCAGAATGTGGCGTGAAATTCGCCCAGCCGCGCAACTTTGGCTGGCGCCCATGGCCATTCCGGCGTATTGACTGAACACGCTCAATTCTGAGCAACCAGGCCGCCATTTGCTGCGTTATACCAACGATACAACCGCAGCAGCGGGCCTGTTCACTATCATAGAGGAGATACATCCATCCGCAGACCTCGTATGCAAGACGCCCCGGCCCGCCATGACGGCCCGCGGGTGAACGATATGATCAACGTACCCAAAGTGCGTTTGGTTGGTGCCGACGGTGAAATGGTCGGTGTTGTTGATTTAGAAGAAGCCCTCCGCGCCGCCGATGAGGCCGGCATGGACCTGGTCGAGATCGCTGACAAGGCTGATCCCCCAGTGGTCAAAGTGCTGGATTACGGTAAGTTCCGTTACGAACAGCAAAAACGCCAGAACGAAGCGCGCAAAAAGCAAAAAGTCATCGATGTTAAGGAAATCAAAGTTCGCCCGAACATTGATAGCCATGACTATGAGGTGAAAATGCGCAATGCCCGTCGCTTCATCGATAGTGGCGATAAGGTCAAGGTGACCTTGCGGTTCCGTGGCCGGGAAATGGCGCACCAGGATTTGGGCATGCAAGTCCTTGAACGCATCCGCGATGATCTGGATGAGATCGCTAAGGTCGAACAAATGCCCAAGATGGAAGGCCGCCAGGCCATCATGGTTCTGCAACCACGCTAGCCTAGTAGCAACGCATAGCGCTTTTACCCGTGCTGGGCACAGGGCTGACCACGGCGTGTTAGACACGTTACGCTTAGCCACAGCATCCAGGCACAGCACCCTTGGCACCTATGGCCAATAGACACAGACCACCGAAAACACGCAACACCCAGCGGCGGCGCCAAAAGCGCCGTGCCGCCGGGCCTTCCCATAAACGCTTCTCACAACCCCTGATCGTCGGCCCACCACAAACCGGCACCGTGGCCCATTTGGCAGATCGCGGTGATGGGCTTGTGGTAAGCGACGCGAACACCGACGGCGATCGCTATTTTGTCCCGGGTGTTCTGCCCGGGGAAACCATCGAGTTTGCGGGTGCTGTTCATGCCGGCGGCCAACCGGCCATCGGCCAGCTACTCAACATCATCAGCGCCTCACCCCACCGGGTCACACCGCCCTGCCCCCATGTGAGCGCCTGTGGTGGTTGCCAATTACAGCATAGTGATCAAGACCATATCAGCCGCTTTAAGCAGGCCCGCATCCAGCGTTTACTGACCCAACAGGGATTGGGTGATGTCCCGGTTTTGGAACCGATTATCGCCTGGGCTGAGATAACACATGGCAGTCGCCGGCGTATGGAATTCGCCGCACGTCGCCACGCAGATGGTGTCGTCTTCGGGCTCCATCGCGCCCAAAGCCGGGAGCTGGTAGATCTGACTGTCTGTCCGGTCGCGGTACCCGCCATTGCTGATGCCTTGGGCCCTTTACGCGCGTTTGCCAACCTCGCCTTACAGCCGGGTGAAAGCGCGGATCTGCACGTCACCACGACCAATCAAGGCCTGGATCTGGTGCTGACCCGATCCCGGGAGCCAAGCCTTGATGAGCGGCTTGATTGGCCCGCCTTCCTTGAAGCCCAAGGCTGGCCGCGCCTGTCTTGGCGCGAGAAACCTCATGGCCATGTGGAAACAATCACGGCGTTTACCAACCCGACGATTAGCATCGCAGGTCAAACGGTGCCGATCCCCCCCGGTGGTTTCATCCAAGCCACCGAGATCGGGCAACAGCGCCTGATCACCCAGGCGTTAGAACATCTGCACGCACAAGGGCGGCCTGGCCAGCGTTACCTGGATTTATTCTCCGGCCTCGGTACTTTCACCTTACCAATCTTGGCCGCCGATCCAACGGGGCAGGTACAGGCCATCGATATGGCTGGCGCGAGCCTAGACGCTTTGCAACAAGCCGGCGGTCATTACGGCAGTCGGCTGACCGTTGAGACCCGCGATCTGTTCCGCGATCCCGTCCCAACCGCGCAGCTTAATGGGGTCGATTGCGTGGTGTTTGATCCGCCACGCGCTGGCGCTGAAGCACAAGCCGAAAACTTAGCCCAAAGCCAGGTCCCCACCATTGTCGCCGTCAGCTGCAACCCCGCCACTTTTGCCCGAGATGCGAAAACCCTTGTGGCGAGTGGTTATCAGCTCACAGCCGTGCAACCCGTGGATCAATTTCAATGGTCCGTGGAAACCGAATTAATTGCCGCTTTCAGGCGTTGAGACCAAAATAGTGAGCAGAAACCTAGTAAAAACAGAAACTTCCCCTGGAACCGACACGAATCTGAAACATTTTTAAGTTATAATCTGTTTCCCGAGGCTAGGCCTCACTGAACACGGACCCCCTATGTCCTTGCGTTTTTTAAAGCCCCAAATCGTTTACAGCCCACCCGATGGCCCCGCCCG
>JBCCBF010000440.1:0-1523 GCA_039814445.1 Pseudomonadota bacterium | reverse complement strand
CAGGCTGTTAATTCAAGTATTTTAAAAGCCTTGCAGCTCGAACGAAATGTGATGTTCTTGATCCTGACCCTGATCATTGTGGTGGCCGCGTTCAACATCATCTCGGGCCTGATCATGCTGGTGAAGGATAAGGGCCGTGACATCGCAATCTTGCGCACCATGGGGGCGAGCCGCGGAGCCGTGATGCGGATTTTCCTGCTCACCGGTTCGGCTTTGGGCGTGTTTGGCACTATTATTGGCCTGTTGTTAGCGGTGCTGATTACCGAGAACCTATCGGCCATCCAGCTTTGGCTTGAAAGCATCAGTGGCAACGTGGTTTGGGACCCGACGATCCGGTTCTTAACCCAAATTCCGTCGAAAACCGATTGGACCGAAGTTGTGGCTGTGGTGGTTATGTCCTTGGTGCTGAGTTTCGCCGCGACCCTCTATCCCAGCTGGCGGGCCGCGCGCCTCGACCCGGTAGAGGCCCTGCGCTATGAGTGAGCAGCCGATACCCCAAGCCCTAGAATTACGCGGGATCACCCGTAACTTTGCCGACGCTGGCGGTGTCCTTGAGGTGCTCAAGGGTGTCAATCTAACGCTCAAGCCGGGTGAGGCCGTCGCCCTGGTCGGGCCTACCGGTGCCGGCAAGTCGACCTTGCTGCATATAGCCGGGTTGTTGGAGCAAGCGACCGACGGCGCGCTGGTGATCAACGGCCAAGAGGTGGCGCGGTTGAGTGAAGCCCGGCGTACGGCTTTGCGCTTATCCGAAGTCGGCTTTGTTTATCAGTTCCACCACCTGCTGCCTGAATTCTCCGCCTTGGAGAACGTGGCCATGCCCGGTACGATCGCAGGCGAGGCAAGAAAGCACGCCCATGCCAGGGCCGAAGAACTACTCACGGCCGTGGGCTTGGCCGAGCGCCTCAACCACCGGCCGTCGCAGCTCTCAGGCGGGGAACAACAGCGGGTGGCTATCGCCCGGGCCCTAGCCAATAAGCCGAGCCTACTTTTGGCAGATGAACCCACGGGTAATTTGGACCAAGAAACCGGTGATGCGGTCTTTGACATGCTAGCCAGCCTGGTCCGGGATCAGGGGCTGGCCGCGCTCATCGCCACCCATGACCGGCGTTTAGCGGCCAAGTTGGACCGGGTGGTGACTCTGGATGCCGGTAAGCTTGTGGAGCTGTCCACAGAACCGACGCCTGAAGCCAGTATCTAACCTGTAAAAGCCGGGGGTGGTCGTTAGAATTGGCGGCAACAATTTTGTAGCCCGCCGAGCGTGATCGCCATGACCGACCCTCAATCACCCAGCTTTATCCATCTGCGCGTCCATTCGGCGTTTTCCCTGTCGGAAGGGGCGATCCATGTGAAGGATGTGCCGAAGCTGTGTGTGGCGGAGAACATGCCAGCGGTGGCAATCACCGACACTAATAATTTATTCGGGGCCATGCAGTTCTCCAAGGCGGCGAGCGGCGAGGGGGTACAGCCGATTTTGGGCTGTCAGCTGGCCTTTGCCATTCCCCATACCGGGCCGGTATTGGGTG
>JBCCBF010000359.1:0-2641 GCA_039814445.1 Pseudomonadota bacterium | reverse complement strand
G
Organism: Pseudomonadota bacterium; assembly: GCA_039814445.1. Classification (GTDB taxonomy): domain Bacteria; phylum Pseudomonadota; class Alphaproteobacteria; order TMED2; family TMED2; genus TMED2. Next base: position 2,640 of record JBCCBF010000359.1, on the reverse strand, counting down.
CCGAAATATAACGCCGCCGTACAATCACCAGCCCCATTCGGCGCCGGATTAAGAGGCAAGCGCGGGGTATCCACTTGCCAGGCCCCCTCATCGGTATCGAGCAACATGGATATCTGATCGGGCGGCCCCTCTTTGGGCTCAAAACTAGTGACTAAAACCTGGCGTGGCCCCTGTTGACGCAAGGAGGCGGTTGCGGTCAGGGCATCGTCCAAGGTGGCAATGGGCTGATCGGCGAGATAGGCGAGCTCAAACTGATTGGGCACCAGGATATCGGCCGATGCGAGGGCCTTATCGCGGAAGAATTCTGGAATACCATCACGGACAAAGAACCCACGCCCCACATCCCCCATCACCGGATCACAGCAAAACAGCGCGTCGGGGTTGCGCCCTTTGACCCGTGTTACGGCATCAAGCACCACCTCGCCCAAGGCTGCATCCCCCAAATACCCAGACAACACCCCGGCACACACATCCAAACCACCGCGCGCTTCCACCCCATCGATCAAGCCTGCGATATGGTCCGCGGTAAAAACCTCACCGGTCCATGCGCCATAGCCTGTGTGGTTTGAGAACTGGACCGTGTTAACCGCCGTCACATCAAAGCCAAGGCGCTGCAACGGAAAGGTCGCCGCGCGGTTCCCCACATACCCAAAGGCCACATGGGATTGGATCGATAACAATGACTTCGCCATCCGCGTCAGCCCCTCATTCGTCACTCATCATAGTCGGTTACTCACATAGTGATCAGTCACAACCAGTCACACACAATCAGTAACGATAAATCATGCATCATCCGCCGGCAGAGTGATCGTCGCCGGTGCTTTCCCAGCACAATAGCGGTGCCACATATGACGATACAATTGTTCCAAATGCTGTACCCGCCCTTGGGTATCAAACAAAGCATGCGCCGTCCTGGCCTGCGCAACCCGATCACGCACGGCATGCAGAGCGGTAGGATCCATGGCCAGGGTCACGGCTTTATCGCGGTATGCCGCCGCATCTACCGCCACCAGATCAGGTAAGCCCGCGGCATACAGCAAGCTTTGCGATACCCGGGAGGCGAAATGCGTGCCCTGTTTTGCCAGCACGGGCACACCAGCCCAGAGCATATCGCTGGTGGTCACATGCCCGCCATAGCGCCACGTATCGAGGATTAAATCGGCGTGCAGCACCCGGGCCATATGCTGCTCTTTGGGTAACCCAGAGGCAAACACTAAGCGTTCTGGGTCGATGCCCGCCGCCTCAGCATGGGCCCGCAGATTGGTTTGTGCCGCCGCTGTATCAGCCCAAAGCCACAGCACAGATTGCGGCACATGGGCGAGAATATCCATCCAACAGGCAAAACTCTCGGGCTGGATTTTGTATGTTTGACAAAAACAAGCGAACACAAAATGATCGACGGTCACGCCCGGCAACACAGCATCACGTGACAATGGCTCACCGATGGTTTGCTGGTTGTCGGTCATTTGGTAGGTGGTCGGCATGTAAGCCAAAGCCGCGCCAAAATCCTCCTGACAATCTGCCGGGGCGACAAACTGGTCAACGATTTGATAATCCACCACCTGGGCTGCAACAGGCCCGGGATAGCCAAGCCATGTCACATGCAAATGAGCGGGACGATCCAGACATAAATGAATCCGGCTCTCTGCCGTAAACCCACGCAGATCGATCAAAATATCCAGGTTAAGATCACGGATAGCCTGGGCGCCTTCTAACGGGCTGGGGTCATGGATATCGACCATCCGATCCATTTGGCTGGCAATTCTCTGACGCATGCTATTGTCGCTGTGATCACCCACGGCCAGGCCCAGCACGTCGAAATGCTGGCGGTCATGGTGTTGAAACATGCTGGCAACCAAATGCATGCCCGCATGGTGATTGAAATCACTCGACATGTAACCCAACCGCAGTTTTCTATTCCGATCCGCGGCGGTGGCTGGGGCCAAAGGTGGTAAGGTTAAACCCTGCGCCCGGCGCGATTGATAGGCAGCAATACTGGGCGCTACAATCATATCAGCCGCTTGCCGGGCGAGGGTTTGATCATCACTGGTGACCAAGGCAACAAACGGGGGAAGCTGTGATCTGCACTGGCCCGCCATTGCCTGATTCCAATGCTCAAGGATGGCCTGATCAACCTGTGCCGCCATGGGCCATTCAATCAAACGGCGGGTAAGCATCATCAATGTTGATAATGAAATCACCGGCCATGGCGCGTCATTATGGGCCGTTTGGTAAAGCTGAAAAGCGGCCTCTTGCTCCCCTTGCGCGTCTAAAATATCAGCCCTCAGATAAGTGGCCTGCACTAAATCAGGGGCCAGCGTCAGCGCTTGATCCACATAACGAAGGGCGGCAGTCAGCTCATTAGCCTGCACGGCAATCGCCGCCGCATGGCACCAGGCTTGCGCATCCGACGGGTCAGCCACCAGTGCCGCATCAAGACGGGATAGCGCCTGATCAAAGGCGCGGTAGGCCGCCAAGGCTAAACCGTGATCAACCATCATGCTGGCGTTGTATTCTGGGGTGTGAAACCACGGCTCAACCAAGCGCAGCGTGTCATCAAATCGTTCTTGCAGCCGCCGACAGCGGATCAACAATGTGGCGAGGATCGGGTGATCGAGGACACGACCATCGGCCTTTTGT
>JBCCBF010000390.1:0-2280 GCA_039814445.1 Pseudomonadota bacterium | reverse complement strand
CCGGGCACGGGCGGTCATGTCAGGGGTATCGCCATGCTTGGTCAGCCAGGCGTTCACATCACGCAAATGCTGTAAGGCAACAGCACGCTGATCCGCGGTGACATCAATACTATCATCAAAGCCGTGGGCCACTTGTACTGCCCCGTAAAGGCTCTCGTTAACTTCTGGAAGTGCATTGGGCGTGGTGGGTATGGTCAAGCCCTCGCCTTCGGCGAATTTCTCGATATAACCCACATGGGGTAGATCGATCTTGGCGGCCTGGGTAATGCGAAAATCGCGCGCTGACTCGCTCTCAGGCTCCGGGCCTCGCCTCGACGAACTTGACCGTGAGCTGGAGGAAGAACTGCCAAAGCCGCTACTGGCTTTCTCGCGGCGACGCTGGTTTCGCACCAGTAACATGGCCGTGGCTAGATTTGACCCTGCTGACATTCACTATCCCCCAATAGATATCAAGCAATTTAACTGTACTGTATTTTCACCGCACTACCAAATTTCGGCGGTTTCACGGTTAAGCGTAAAAAAACGGCCGCCCTGAGGCCGCCGTTTATATATCTCTCTCTGTTTATCGGGCGCCGGGCGCTGCTTTCGACGCAGGCGATGGTTCGTCTGGCTCCAAGGTTGGTACATCGTAGCCCAATTCCGCGGCCTTCTTAGCCAGGGCCGTGCCGGCATTTTCCATCAGCTGTTCCCAACGGCCTCCGGGGTCAGCCCCCTGGGCGATGGTGTGGGCTTGTAAGAAGGCTGCGGCGGGATCGATTTTCAGGGCCGCTTCATAAGCATGGTGGGCGTCCACATCAGTGCGCAAACGCCGGAATTCTTCGCCGGAAACAAATGTTTTAAACCGTTTAGCCGCATCTCCAAAATCAGACAAATGCGGTGCGGTTTGCCGTTTGGCGACATTCTCATCATAGGCGGCCGACAAATCTTCGTGCTTCACGTGTTCGGTGATGACCTCGCGCATTTCCCTGATCATGCGATTTTGATCGCTCACAGCGTCGCGGTATTGAGCATTACCCAATTTGTTTAAAAACGTATTGCGCAGACGACCACCCGCCAAACCACCCACCCCAACGCCGGTACCCTTAAGCGTGCCTAGAATACCTGGGTTGGCTATCACCGCACGATAAGCGCCCGGCGCGTCAGCGGCTTTCATCTCATCAAATAACCGTTCGGCTTCCTTGGGGTCGGCATAGGCATAACTCATGTGATGAGTAACCGACCGTTCAGAGCTTTCTGCATAGATAAGCGCGTTATCACGGCGTCTTTTTTGATCCTCGAGAAACTTGGCGTCTTTCGCACTATCGCTAATTCTTATTTGCAGTTTTTTGTCATCGCCAAACGGTATCGCCCACTCAGCAATGGCTTGAATGGCATCAATCGCTTTTTGACGATCAGCGGCACTGGTGCCCTCAAACTCACCAAAAGCTTGGGCACGGTCCACGACCTCTTGCAGGCTTGTGGCTTTCTGGCCATCAAATTCTGGTAAGGGTGGCAAGGGGTCGGCCACCTGCTCACCCGCAGCAAAGCTGGCTAATCCATCATAACTCGGCAACGAGACCCAGGCGGTCTTCTGCCGTTCTTTGCGGCTATCGGCGTTGTTACCACCACCACGACCACCGCGATGGCGGCTGAATGACCCACTAGAACCACCGATACCGCCCGTGTTCGACAACATGGTGAGTGTAAGCGCTGTTAAAGCCGGATTCATGTCTCAATCCCCCGAGAAATATTGTGCATAAAATATGCGATACCCACATGAAAGCGCCAAAATTATTCCTTGTTTCCCAGCGCGTCTTAGTCAGATTTGACACGGACGCGCCAGGGCCTTAAACGCTCTACACCAATAAAGTTGCTGCAATGCACATCAGCTAGAAGGAACACCCATGCCCTGGACCCGTGATCAAGTAGCCGAACGCGCCGCCCAAGAACTCGAAGATGGTTTCTACGTCAATCTGGGCATTGGCATCCCGACCCTGGTGGCCAACTTCATCCCTGATGGCATGGATGTGCGCTTACAGTCGGAAAACGGCATGCTCGGCATGGGCCCGTTCCCCTATGAGGATGAGGTGGACGCCGATTTGATCAACGCGGGTAAGCAAACCATCACCGAATTGCCCGAGAGCAGCTATTTCGACAGCGCGACCTCCTTCGGCATGATCCGCGGCGGCCATATCGACCTGTCGATCCTGGGCGCCATGCAAGTGGCGAGCAATGGCGACATCGCCAACTGGATGATCCCCGGCAAGATGGTTAAAGGCATGGGCGGTGCCATGGATTTGG
>JBCCBF010000127.1:0-7433 GCA_039814445.1 Pseudomonadota bacterium | reverse complement strand
GCGGAGGAGCTGCGCGCGCACGCCTTCGATAACGGCGTGTTGGACGAGTCTAGCCCTCGAGAAGATGGACGCGGTGTTGGTGCAGAACAACGAGAGGATCGTGGTGGCGGCGGCCAGGGTCAACGCCTCCCGTACCACATCGGGGCCCGGCATGCGGATGGTGGTGACAAACCGGGTAGGATCATAATTCCAGCTGGGGTCCGACGTGCCTTCCATACTAGCGCGGCCCAACGCCACCCGGCGGTCGGCCGCCACCAGCTTATTTTGCACGGGTTCTGAGAGTAAATGCTGCTGGAGCGCCAAGAAGAACTCCTCAAAACCAGGGGGCTGACCACGGTCCACAAATCCCAGGGGTGAATCGGCCATGGCAACTCCATCAGTGGGGTAGATGGCGTATAATTGTTCGCTATTCCGTGTCCGCAGGCTGCGATTGGCTTCGGCCAAGATCGCTTCATAATTCCACATGGCGTCATAGGTCACGCCTTCGGCATCCGCTTTCAAAAACAAATCGCGCAGCCATCCCGATGACCCAGAACTGCGGGCCACCCCGCGCAACAGGGAGCGAACCTTATCTTGGGTTTGATCGCTTAAAAGCTGATCCATGGTCAGGGCTTGGTCACCAGCCACCACTGATGACAACATGGCCAAATACGCACCGGCGCCGGAATTTGATTGGGTCGCTGATGTCATCAGGAACCGTAAATCCCCGCGTTTAACGGCGGCCACAATATCATCCATGGATACCGGCTGATCGACCCAACCGAGCTGGTCGGCTTTTGACCGCCTGACGCCCAAGATCACCGGTGATTGGCTGATTGAGGCCAGATGTTTCACCCGCCGCGCCCGGTCAAACAGATCGATCCAGATACCATTGGCAGGCCAGACGGCGTCGATCTCATCGGTACCGGCTTCCACCGCCATGCCGATATCAAGGGAACCCTGATAGCGCATGGTGCACATCACCCGTTGATCCGCGCAAAAGCGCTGGACGATGGGCTCCAGGCTCTTATTCTCCGAGCCCGACACAATAACAAACTCACGCCCCAGAGACCCCGGACCGGGCTCACCGAACTCGTCCAAAAACGGCGCGGCCACCATGATGATGATGGCCACCGCGATCAGGCCAAAGAGAGCGGCTGGCCATTTAGGCTTACCGCCCTTTGGTCCTTTTGCCTTTGATGGCCGATTCCAGGGGTTTTTCGGGTCAGACATTCGATATTCTTCTGGTCTTTAGGTGAGTGGCTTAAACCGGCTGTTCTAGCTTTCTGCTTGTTTTGCCGCGGCTTGTGCCAGGGTGTCCTTAAGCTCCACTTCAATACGCTTCATCTCTTGCTCAGCCGCGGCTCGTTGTTGGCGGCCCTCTTCTTGAATCCGCAGCACATCGTTGATGGTGCCGATCAGCTCTTCATTGACCTTGGACAAGGTGGCGATATCAACCACGCCGCGCTGGCTCTCGCGCTCCACCTCAACCGTACCCGCGCGCAAGCGTTCGGCGTTGTCCTTGAGCATCTGATTGGTCGCTTCAGACACGTTCTTTTGTAGCTCCAAAGCCTCGCGCTGGCGGTGAATGGCCAAGGCGATGGTCATTTGGTTTTTCCAGGTGGGAATGGTGGTGGCCACCGAGCTTTGCAGCTTTTCCACCAGGGTGGCGTTACCGCTTTGGACCAAGCGGATTTGCGGCAAGGCTTGCAGGGCAATGACCCGGCTAAGCTTCAAATCATGGATCTTCTTGTCCAACCGTTCCAACGCCTGGCGGGCATCGTTTAGCTGCTGTGCCGCCAGCTGGCCTTCGGCCCCATCACCGACTTCCTGAAGCCGTGCTTCCATGGCGGGGATGGTTTCTTTGCGGGCCTCTTCCACATATTGCGTACCGGCCACGATAAAGGCTTCCAGGGTTTGCATCTGCTCCAAATTTTTGGCGTGCAAACCATCGAGCATGGCGATGTCGCGCTTGAGCGTCTCTTGCTGGCTTTGCAGCTCCAAAGCAATTCGGTCAATCTGCGCGGCCACATTGGTAAATTGAGATTTAAAGCGCTCCATCTTGGCTTTCACGCCACCAAAGATGCGCTCAAAGAACCCAAGTTTCTCAAGGCTTTTGGGGTCGAGGCCCTTAACCTTGATCATCATGTCGCTCAACAAATTGCCGACCGGGCCGGTGTCTTTGTTCAGTGTTTCCGACAAAATCCGATCCGCAAAGGCCGCCACTTCCCGCTGGGCACTATCACCAAACGAGATCAAATGCGCCCGGTCGGTCAGGTCGATATCAGACTTAATTTTCGCCACCAACGCTTTATCGGGATTGAGGGCGGTTTCATCTGCCAGGATCTCAGCGCTCACCATGGGCGCAACAGCAGTGACGGTTTCAGTACCAGAGGTGGGCGTTTGTTCAGACATGGGATGAGATACATTTCCATAGAAGAGAGGGTTTATCGCGCGTTAAACAGATTACATATCGGGCTATGCTAAATCCAATAAGCCTTTGCTGTTAAAAGCAGAATGCTTCGGCAATGACAGGGCAATGGGCTGGTTGAGCGCTCGAAAAACGATATAACAAAACAAGCTTATCAGCCCTGTCTTGCCAGGGCAATTTGTAGCGCTATTAGCCGTAATGGATATTTACGAAGCCTCGTTTAATGGCGCGGTGAGCCGCCCAAACCACCGGGCTGTGTTCTGACGATAATCGCGGTACTGATCACCAAAATACTGCGCTAGATAGGCTTCTTCCTGGCGAATGACCCCCCGGTGCAGCACGAGCGCCACCAACGGCGTGGCCAGCAAGGTCCAAAAGGACGGCAGCGTCAAGGCCACACCCCCCATGGCCAGGATAAGGCCCAGGTAAATCGGATTGCGGCTAAAGGCGAAGACCCCATCGGTCACCAAGCAACGGGTGGGTTGAAAGGTCGGAATATTGGTACCGCGTCGGTGCATATGCCCAATCGCCGCGATGATAAAAAATGCCCCTAGCAACAGCGCTATCACGCCGATGATCATGACCGGCAAGCGCGGCAGACCAGCAAAGAAATTTACCGGCACAAACCATTCCAACAACGCCACATCAAGGGCGGCAAACGCGATCAACAGGGGTGGGTGAATCATCACCGGTGGCGGGTCCGTGGGCAGCGCGTTTTCTGTGGGGGCCTGGGGTGGGTCTTCTGTCAGGTCTTGCGTCGCGTCTGGGGACGGGCCCTGATCTGCGTTTTGAGGTGGGTTTTGGTGTGGGCCTTGCGGGGTGTGCTCAATCACGCTACCGATCCTTCTTCACACGATTCCTATCCCGTGAGATGTGGGGGATAACCATGCTGAACACAACCGACAATACAGCCACAAGCGCCCAGGACCAGATAGCCGCTTGGGGCAAAGTTCGGGCCGAACAGGCCACGTTACTGGCGCAACTCGACCATTTCGTCGACGCCAATACCGGCGCGGTGATCCCCCCCATTCATCCGGCGACCACCTATGCCCGCGGGGCTGATTATGCCCTGCCGGGTCACGGCGGCACCTATGCGCGGGATGAAGACCCCACGGTCAAACAGGTGGAAAAAATCCTCGCCAAATTAGAAGCAGGCCGCGACAGCCAAGCTGAGGCCATGCTGTTTGCCTCTGGTATGGCGGGTATCACGAGCCTGATCCGGTCAGTGGTGGCGGTGGCGGGTCAAGAGGGCCGGCAAGCCCGCTTGATCATCCAAAAATCCATGTATTTTGGCACGGTCAAGCTCCTGGAACATCTGCGCGCCAGCCACACAGCCCAGGTCGAATGGTTCGACCCGGCCATACCCGACAGCATGGCGGCATTAACGGCCCAGCCCGCCGATTTGGTGTGGATCGAAACCCCTTCTAATCCCTATCTCTATCTATTGGATATCCAAGCCACAGCGGATCTGGCGCATCAGGCCGGGGCGCTGCTGGCGGTTGATAGCACCGTTGCCCCGCCGGTATTGGGGCGCCCGCTCGATTATGGGGCGGATCTGGTGTTTCACTCAGCCACCAAGGCATTAAACGGCCATTCCGATGTTCTAGCCGGCCTGGTGGTCACCCGACAGGTAACCCATCCCGTGTGGCAGGCCCTAAGTGTTGAGCGAAAGCTGGGTGGGGCCGTGCTGAATTCTTTTGGGGCGTGGTTATTGGCCCGGGGCTTGCGCACCCTCATGCTGCGCATGGACCGGAGCGTGGCCACGGCCCAGACCGTCGCCGAGGCCTTGGCCCAGCACCCTAAAGTGCATCGCGTGAACTACCCAGGGCTGACCCATCACCCCGATTTCGATCTGGCCCAGCGGCAAATGCCTGGCGGGGCGGGGGCGTTATTATCCTTCCATGTGGATGGCGGCAGCCAGGCGGCCTTAACCCTGATCGGTCAATTAAAGCTTATCATCCCCGCCACATCCTTGGGCGGGCCGGAAACCCTTATTGAGCATCGGCACACCATCGAAGGGCCCGATTATGGGGCCGCAGAGGATCTGTTGCGCCTGTCGGTGGGGCTTGAGGACCCCTTGCATCTTATTCAAGATTTACAGCAGGCGCTGGATTAGGCGCGCGGGCCTTGTGGGCCTTCTCGCGCTGTTTCGCCTGGCGCTCACGATAGGCAATATAAATCCCGGCGACCGCGATAATCGCTCCACCGATATAGGTGTTGAGCGCGGGGTATTCAGCAAAGACCAAGATGCTCACCACAGCGGCGATGACCAGCTCGCCATAGGCCAGGGGTGCGATCTTGGACGCTTCGGCGTGGCGATGGGCCAGGGTCAAACCATATTGCCCCAGAGTGCCACAAGCCGCGGCAAACAGCAGAAAGGGCCAGTGGTCAGGGTCCGGCCATTGCCATGTGGGCCAGGCCGCCACCATGAATAAGGGCGCTTGCAACAACACCATCCACAACATGATTTTGCCCACGCTTTCCCGCTGGCTGACCCGTCGCAAAATCAAGTTTGAGGCTGCCCAGAACATCGCCCCCAAGATCGGCAGGAACACAAACCAGTTTATCGCCGCTGCCTCGCCTTCAGTGCCTCCCACATCAGCGCCCCCCACATCAACGATGACCAGCATGCCGAGAAAGCCGAGCGCCACGGCGGCCCACCGATGAACCCCTGGGCGTTCGCCTAAAAACACGCCAGCCCCCAGGGTGATCCAAATTGGCACTGTCAATATTAAGGCGACGGCTAGGGCTAAGGGTAGCGTGGCGATCGCCATGAAAAAGCACAGGCTAAGCAGAAACTCAGCACTTGCCCGGCTAGCCAGGGCCCGATGGCTTTTCACCGCTAAAAACTGCCCGCGATGGCAATACAGCACGAAAGGCAGGATCATGGGTATCGCCAGAAGGGTGCGCCAAAAACCAACGCCATAGGGACCCAAATCGGGGCTGAGAGCCTTAATCGTGCCGATCATCCCCTGATAAAAAATCATGGATGTCAGCAGCCAAAAGACCGCAAGGCCAAAAGACTGCCGTGGTGCTGCCGGCACCATGTCAGCCCGTGAAACCGCCCCGATCTTCATGATGATGTGGTTGGTTTGGTGGGCGGTGCGGCTGGTGGTGCGGCGGCTGGCGCGGGTTGTGGCTCCATCGCCGGGTCGGCCGCTAATGCTGCCGCCCCCGCCCGCTTTTGGGCCACATGCTCACGGTGCGCAATATAAATGCCTGAACCCGCGATAATCACTCCGCCGATATAAGTATAAAGCGTGGGCAGCTCGCCGAAGACAATAAACCCAGAAATCGCCGCTAGCAGCAGCTGGACATATAAGTAGGGTGCAGTCTGTGACGCCTCGGCATAACGGTAAGACGTGGTTAGGCTATAATGCCCCACCGTGCCAAAGGCGACGGCGAGTGCGATCATGGCGAATAATTCGGGCGTCGGACCCTGCCAATAGGGCTGGGCCAAGATAAAGCCAAAGGGCGTGATGATGATCGACATCCAACAAATGATCCGACCGGGGCTATCCGACTGACTGGCCCGACGCAGGCTGATGGTTGAAATCGCAATCAGGATCGCCCCGGCCAGGGCAGCGCCTGTGTAAATCGAGAAATCACCCCCGCCCGGCCTCACAATCACCAGCATGCCCAGGAAGCCGATAAGGGTCGCAACCCACCGGCGCATGCGCACGGTCTCACCCAGGAACAGCCCAGCCGCGATGGTTATCCAAATGGGGTTGGTGAAGATAATGGCGGTGGCCTCGGCCAAGGGCAGACCACTGAACGCGGTAAACACGCAGCACATGACCAGCCCCTCGGTGATACTGCGGCCGATCACCAATTTCGGTCGGTTCAGATGCAAGGCACGGCGGCCATGGGTTAGCACCAGAAAGGGCAGTATTAACGCAACCGCAAAGAGGTTACGCCAAAACAGCAGCTCAAAAGGGTGCAGCTGTTGGGTGATCTCACGCACCATGGTGTTAATGCCGGTAAAGGCCACCATGGCCAGGCCGAGCCAAACCACAGCCCGCGCCATGGACGGCGCAACGCTCGCTTGAGCCGAGACTTGTTGTGTTTTTTCCATGACGGCCATAGGGCCAACACCTTTGGCTCGCATGCGTGATGCGTGCCCCCGACACCTACGCGACTAGATGCTTTTGACATTAAGAACGGGTCGCTAAAACAAAAACGACCCGACGAAAACGGCCCGGACACATGGCGCATCCGGGCCAAAAACCACATGACCTCATCGTCGTAAAGGCTGTGCTGTTCAAAAATTGTGACGCTAATTCGCCGCCTGTTGATTGACCCGCAGTTGACGGGCGCGGGTCAGGATGGCGTCTTCGAGCTGGGTGGCGGTTTCATCAGCCACCTCGGCACTGACCCAACTGCCCCCCTGGAATTCTTCGCGGAACACAGCGACCCGCAAGCCATCGGCGCGCAGCTGACGATCCAGGATATAAACATTTAACTTAAAGCGCTCATCAGGCGTGTCGCTCGGGGAATACCAATCGGTAATGATCACCCCGCCAAACGGATCCGCCGATGTCACCGGCAAGAATGAAACTGTGTCGAGCGAGGCGCGCCATAAAAATGCATTCACACCAATGCCAGCACCGGCGCCACCTGCTGCGGCCTCACCATCGCCGCCACCGCCAAAGAATGAGATACCGCCATCACCACCCAACAAACTGCCTTCAGGCCCCTGAAAGGTTGGGCTGTTATAGGGGCGCTGGCCAGGATATTCCGTGGTGTCATCCCCCGCTAAATTGCCGCCACAGGCAGTCAGGCCCAACAGGGCGGCAGCCAGACCGAGGGCTACGGGGTTCAGCGATGTGAGTGCTGTCATCACATGTGTCATGGTTATCTGCCTTCTTACCTGCCTTTAAACGCTCACTACTTTTTTTAAATAGGCCAACAGCCATCGGCGGGCGGGCGCTATCAGCAACGGTGAGCACTACGCAAAAGTGTGAACCCGTATATAGCGTGTGTTCTGCCAAAGCCAAAGCGGCATTGTTAGGGCATAGGCTCG
>JBCCBF010000183.1:0-5845 GCA_039814445.1 Pseudomonadota bacterium | reverse complement strand
TGGGCTTTTTTCAACATGCCTAGAATCCGCTCACCCGAAAAATACGCCAGGCGCACCGCATCATCGCGCGGTAAGGCCGGGTGCAGGGCCAAGGGTTCCTGGAGCGCTTCGTTGTCCTCCGCCATCTCCACCATGATTCCAAAACTGGCGTCATCAATCACCGCGCCCTCATTATCGAGAATAAGGCCTGCTGCCTCGGCATCCCGATGTTCGACGATCTCATGGGTCAGTTTCGGGCCGAGTTGTTTGCGCTGGGCGACAGCCTTTAGCACCCAGGGCGGTGGGTAATGCTCAATGATTTGTTGCAGTACGTCTTCATCCAGTTGGGCCGCCCCCGTTAGGATCGGTTCGGCCACCGCGCGGTCCAAATCCTGGGCCAGGGTGTTGATGATCGAAGGCGGTGGTGACTTCAGCCCGATCACGGATTTTGTCACCTGTCTGCGGACCGAGGCCAGCTCGTCTTCGGCCAATCGCGCCAGGCTTTTGATCGCGTCCTTATCCTTGCTTGTGGGTTTTTTCGCCGCCGTGGGGCTAAGCCGTTGGGTCAGGGTCGGGATGGTTGCCGTGCGGATCTTGGCCTCATCATCCTGGGCCAGCATGTGCAAGGTGCCATCAGCAATCGATGGGTTGCGGGCCACGGACAGGCGCACATCGGGCGCCTTGTGCTTGGCGATCTCATGGATCATCGCCGGCGGCATATCTTGGCGACCGACCATTTTGACAATCGTTTCATGACGGCCCGCTTTCAGCACAGCCTCGACAAGGCTTGGCTCTAGATTGAGCGGCAGCTCGTCGGGGCGCATTTGTCGGGGGTCAGTCGCCACGGTTCTTATCGCTTGTTATGCACAACATTTCGGTCATCAGCATTACTATCATAAAGCTGATGAGCGGGGCTTGTCAGCCATGATAGTGCGGCGATGGCCCGGTTAAGAGGCGCTGGCGATATGAGCGTATTTGTCCCGCAACAGTACTTCATGCCACGGCACACCCGCAGGCTTTGCCACGGCCATTGGCTTTTTCATGGCGGGTCGTGCGGGGGGCGTCAGGGACCGGGTTAGGCTTGCGGGGGCCAAGGTGGGGCCCACCAAGCCGCGCTCTCGTAAGGTGAATTCGATCTCACGCCGGATATATGCGCTGTCGGTATCATCGGCGAGCGCGTTGATCTTGGTCACCAACTCTAAGCGCAATTGCATGGGCAACAGGTGCAGGCGGTCAACCACCAGCAATTTCACCCGGGCGCGTACTTTGTTGGACAACAGAACCTTAACCAGCATGTCACGGAATGTGTCGGTGCGCAGGTCACAGCGGAAGGCGAGCTGGAAAACTTCGTCGACGAATTCCTCATCGACCACTCGGCTTTCGCTCAACAGTCGTACACGCTCCACCAGGTCAGTGAGGGCTACTTGACGGATATTGTCGATATGCACCACGGCTTTACTGCGCAAATCAGTAACAATTTGCGGAGCGAATTCTTGGCGCACAGCCGTGTCGCAGGTCTCTTGGACAATCTCGTGTTCGCTGACTTCGCTGACCAACCCGACAATGCCGCCGACAATGTCGGTGTCGCGGGCACCCGGCATCATGCGTAAGGAGGCCGCAAGCGACATGCCTTCAAACGGATCCTTCGCCGCCATGACCGCCAGCACCAAGGGGCTATCCAGTGGCCCAAGCTTGACGTTTGGATCAATCACATCATCTGCGCTCACTGGGTCAGAACCTGGTTCCACGGTGATAGCGGGCGTCTTTTTCGTGTAAAGACGCCGAAGATTTTTTGCGACCGAGATCGCTTGGTCATTAAATATGAATGACATAGGTGCCAATTAACTCAACTTTCCCTAGGCAAATACATACACGATTCGTCGTGTTAAGGGTAGTTTTTAAGCAGTTTTAACCTTTTTCAAGCGGTTAAAACACCCTTGGCTGTTTCTCAGTTAGTCAACAGGGCGACAGATCAGGTGGCGGGCTGCAAGCATGATTCGTTGGATTCTCTAACCGATTCCCATGGCCGTCACCGATGGATCACAGTTTGTGCCACCAAAGGGTTAAATTGTTGATAATCGGTCACGTTTGGTGTGAGGAATTCTTAACCGATAACAATCTTCAGGCCCGGTTTGTGGAAAACACAATGTCGATTTGCCGGGCTTGGCGCGGGTTTTAATCTGCCGTGTTGGCTAGTGACGCATCATCGGCCACCTGGTCCAGATAGTCTCGGCTTTGCATCTCTTGCAGCCGCGATAAGGTGCGCTGGAATTCAAACGCATGGTCGCCCCGTGGGTAGAGTTGATCGACCGGTACTTCGCTCGACAGCAATAACCGTCGCTTGGCCTCATAAAGCGCATCTATCAGCAGGATTAGCCGCTTGGCTTCATTGCGGTGTGCTTCACCCAAATCCGGCACATGCTCTAGGATCAGGGTGTGATAGTGCTGGGCCAGGGCCAGATAATCAGCGGCACCCAGTGCCCGCCGGCATAACTCATCAAAATGAAACCGCGCCACCCCATTGGCCTGTACTGGCACGATGAGGGTCCGGCCTTGAATGGTTAGGGTTATGGCGCTGGAGGCGGTGCTACGGCTTAGATCATCGAATGCTTGATCGAGGGTCCGGGTGGCCCGGGCATCATCGGGGTGCAGATAGGTCGCCATGCCCTGGATCCGCGCTTGCCGGTAATCAGTCCCATGGTCCAGATCCACCACCTCAAGCTGTTCTTTGATCATGGCGATGAACGGCAAGAATAACTCACGTTGAAGCCCGTCTTTGTACAAATCATCAGGTGCCCAGTTGGAGGTGGCGATCACCACCACCCCATGGTTGAACAACGCTTCGAACAACCGGCCAAGGATCATAGCGTCGGTGATGTTGGTCACGTGGAACTCATCAAAGCACAGCAACCAGCTTTCAGCGGCGATTTGGTCGGCGACCTGGGCAATCACATCATGATCGGCGCCCTGGCGCACGGCTTTGCGGTGTTGGTGCAGCCGTGCATGCACATCGATCATAAACCGATGGAAATGCACCCGTTGTTTGCGGGCGAGGGGAACGGTTTGGTGGAATAAATCCATCAGCATGCTTTTGCCGCGCCCGACCCCACCATAGATATACAAACCACGGGGCTTATCGCTGGTATCACGGGGTTTTGCGCCAAGCCCGAAACGGGCCATGAACCCCGGCTTATCAACCCCCTGTGGTTCATAGCCATCGAGCTTGTGGTGCAGATGGTTTAACCGTTTGGCGATATAGGCTTGCTCAGCGTTGGCTTTGAGCGCGCCTTGGGTGATCAGGGCGTCATACGCGCTTAACGGGGTTTGGTACCCGCCCGCATCAATCAGGGCCGCGATGGACTGATCGGGCCGGGTGTCTGCCGGTGGATCGGTATCGTCAGGAAGGGGGGCGGTGGTATCGCTCATACGCGGGGGAGGCGGCTAAGGGGCAATCATCGTGGTTGATGGTGGAAGGGCGGGATCGGAATAATCCCGACGGGGATGACGGTTTTCCCAGGAAAAATCAAGCGCAAGCCACGGCATAGCGGTTACCAGGGCAGCGTGTGCCAATCAATAATGCCAGGCCGGTCATATATAGGGTTCCGGCCCATCGCCCTCAGAATAGTCCCCAGCTAGCCCCAGACAAGCGTCATGGTCGCCAGCTTTTTCAAGCTAGCAACCATGCACCATTGTCGCAAAAACTTAGAGCGGCACCATGATAAGCATACATGGGCGCCCAAGGCCTGGGTCAGACGTTAAACGTCACCGAATTACCCGAACCGGTAAGGCTACCGATCAAAGAATTCAACGCGCGGAAATCACCATCCCGATAGGATAACAGGGCCTCTTGGGTCTGGCGCAGATCATTGATAATGCTGTCGATCTCAGAGGATTGGCGCGCCAGAACTGGGTTACTTTGCTCTTCGATTGATGCCGACCGCGTGTATAGCCCGGTGACCAATCCGGTCTTGGCTTCATCACTGGTTAGGTCGATGCTTGTACCGCTCAGGCCGAACAGTTTGACGGAACTCGCTGATACCGTATTGCCTTGCCGCGAGACGGCGGTGATTTCCAAGGCAAACTGACGGGTCGAGCCAAACACTTGGCCGCTACCATCGGTGAATTGCGTTTCAACAGAGGCAAAGCGCAGCTGGAAGGCGGAGAAATCGCCATCGGCGACCTTCTGGGCCATGCTATCCAGGGCGTTCACCACCTTGCCGGTGATTTCGCGCTGCTGGTCTTCTACCTTGTAAAAGATCCGATAAAACGCCGCCACTTGCTGTTCTAAACGCTGCTTGATCTGGGCAACGCCGCCAGCTGGGAAGCCAAACTCCACATTGATCAATGGGGTTGAAGCGCCACCCGCTGAACGTTCAGCGACGGGTTTGAATAAATTTGAGACGCCCTTATCAACTGTTTGCACAGCACGGCTTGCAGCAATACCGCTGCCTGTGTCTGTCTGTGGCTGTATAAGGGATGATACGCTGGAGGCAGAATTATTGCCCAGCGATGATCCGATTTGCGACATGGTTACCTCACCTCGATGTTCTCACCGTTGAAGGGTTTGGTGGCGTTCCGCGGCTTTCTGCGCGTGCGTCACCATTACTATTAATACCACAATTTGTTAAAAAACCAGCATTTCTCTTACTAAGATGTAAAAGTTTTTTGCTCTGACACCGTTTTTTTGAGCGATGTTGTCGCACCTTTCGTGTGCGACGCGGTCGATTGAGTGGTCCCCTGATTGGCAAGCCAGATCCCGATCAGCACAAAAATACCGCTAATAATCGCGGTCACGGTCAAGGCTTCACCTAGGAGCCACCAGCCCAAGGCGCTCGCCCAAACCGGCTGGATCAGCACCGAAACGGCGGCCAATCGGCTGGCCAGAAAGCCGATGCTTAATGTCATGAGACCATGGCCGAATAGCTGGCTGACCAAGGCCAGGCCGACCACAACCCACCATCCATAAGCATTTGTCGGCCAGATTGGTGTGCTTTCGATCACGGGGGCGTGGATCAGGGTCACAACCAGCAAGATGACGGTGCAGGCCACGGCGCTCAATGACATGACCGGCACGGCATGGAACCGTCGGCGCAGGCGCGACAGGCTGATGAAATAGCCACTGAGGCATATGGCTGCCCCTAAACAAAGCAGATCGCCATAAAGCATTAAGCCAGGGGCTTGTGATGACATCATGGTCAGGCCCGCGATACCGCACAAGGCGCAGACCATGCCGGCCCAAAAGCGGCGGCCAATGGGTTCGCCGAACAGGCTGCCTAAGATCAGCCCGGCGATAATCGGCGTGAGGGCGAGCAACAAGGTGGCATTCGCCACCGAGCTGTGTTCAAGGCCCAAGAACCACAGGATTTGAGACACCGCAAAACAAACACCGGCTAGGGCCATCAGGCCCCAATCTTTTATGTTCTGTGGCCACACTTGCTTTGATGACGGCGTGTGTTGGCTGGGTGTCGTGAGTGTCGACCCCGAGTGCCCATTATGATGCCTACCAGGGTGCGCCCCAGGATGCCCTCGCGCCATGGGCAGTGCCAGCAACAACAGAAATACCGGGGTTGCCAAGGCAAAGCGCCAAAACGCGGTGATGATCGGATCAAGCGGGCTGATCTTCGCAAACAATGCCGCGGACCCAGCCGCGCAGGACCCGATAAGCAGCCCGATGAAGGCGTGGGATGGGTGAAGATGTAACAGCGGCCTGGTGCGAAACATGCCCCCACTAGAGCCTGCTTTTTGCCCATCGCGCAAGCAGCACCCTGGATTGTCAGGATTGGGAGCTGGTCTCCATGCTTAAGGGATAGAATGTAAACCCATCATCTCTATCATCCTCGCCTTCCCCACCGGCCTACCGGCTCGC
>JBCCBF010000048.1:0-12300 GCA_039814445.1 Pseudomonadota bacterium | reverse complement strand
TGTGGCCGGGATCGATGAGGCGAAACAAGAGCTGCAAGAGATTGTGGAATTCTTGAAGGACCCGCAGAAATTCCAACGCCTGGGCGGTAAAATCCCCAAAGGCGTGCTGCTCGTCGGCCCACCGGGTACCGGTAAAACACTGACCGCCCGTGCAGTGGCGGGTGAGGCGAACGTGCCGTTCTTCACCATCTCTGGTTCTGACTTTGTGGAGATGTTCGTCGGTGTCGGTGCGAGTCGGGTCCGCGACATGTTCGAACAAGGTAAGAAAAACGCGCCCTGCATTATCTTTATCGATGAAATCGACGCGGTCGGTCGTCACCGGGGCGCTGGCTTGGGCGGCGGTAATGATGAGCGTGAGCAGACCTTGAACCAGTTGCTGGTTGAGATGGATGGTTTTGAGGCCAATGAAGGGGTGATCTTGATTGCTGCGACCAACCGGCCTGATGTGTTGGACCCCGCCCTGTTGCGTCCGGGTCGTTTTGACCGCCAGGTGGTGGTGCCAAACCCCGATGTGGCGGGCCGTGAGAAAATCCTCAAAGTCCATATGCGTAAAGTGCCCCTGGCCGCTGATGTGGTGCCGCGCACCATTGCCCGCGGAACCCCAGGCTTTTCCGGTGCCGATCTGGCCAATTTGGTCAATGAAGCCGCCCTGTTAGCCGCGCGCCGCACCAAACGGGTTGTGGGCATGTCCGAATTCGAGGACGCTAAAGATAAAGTCATGATGGGGTCTGAGCGCAAATCCATGGTCATGACTGATGATGAGAAAAAACTCACGGCTTATCACGAAGGTGGCCATGCCATCGTCGCGGTCCATTGCCCGGCGTCTGACCCGGTCCATAAGGCGACGATCATCCCCCGGGGGCGTGCTCTGGGTATGGTGATGCGTTTGCCCGAAGGGGACCGTATTTCCATGTCCCGCGAAAAGCTTGAGGCTGACTTAGCCGTGGCCATGGGCGGGCGTGTAGCCGAAGAGATCATCTTTGGCTATGAGAAGGTCACCACGGGTGCGTCTTCTGATATTCAAATGGCCACTAGCATGGCCCGTCGCATGGTCACCGAATGGGGCATGTCCGATAAGCTGGGCCCGTTGAAATACTCCGAGGACCAGCAGGAAGTCTTTTTGGGTCATTCCGTGGCACAGCAAAAGAATATGTCTGATGCCACAGCCCAGCTGGTCGATAGCGAGATCCGTTCCATCGTTGACGGGGCCTATGAGCACGCCAAGAAAGTGCTCACCGACAACATGGATGATTTGGTCAAAGTGTCCGAAGCCCTCTTGGAATATGAAACCCTGACCGGTGATGAGATCCGTAAGCTCCTCGCTGGCGAAGAGCTGAACCGGGATGATTCCGATGATGATGAGGATGCGGCCCGCCCCCGTGCGGCATCGGTCCCCACCAGCCGCCCACGCTCGGAACCCGGGTCAGGCGGCATTGGACCAACACCGGAGCCTCAGGGTACGTAAAACACGGTCTTTTGATGATCGTTCAACACGCCGTCAGTTCGCTGGCGGCGTGTTTTTCTTGGCTCTCACCTGGCAGCATTCATGTCCCGGACCCTTCAGTTTTTCAATGAGTTGCATCACCACGCCCCGATGCTGATGGGGATCATCAACGTGACCCCGGACAGTTTTTCCGATGGTGGGCAATACAACCAGGCAGCCGCCGCTATTTCCCATGGTGAGGCGCTCTTGGCTGAGGGCGCCCAGATCCTTGATATCGGGGGGGAATCCACCCGGCCTGGGGCGGTCCCTGTGACACCAGAGGCTGAGCAAAGCCGGGTGTTACCAGTTATTGCCGGGTTGCGAGACAAAGCGCGAGTGGCCGGGGCTTACATATCGATCGACACCCGACACGCCAGCACAATGGAGGCGGCCTGTGACGCAGGCGCTGATATCATCAATGACGTCACGGCCCTCACCGGTGATACCGATAGCCTAGAAGTCGCCGCCCGCCATGATGGTCCCGTGATCTTGATGCACATGCAGGGCGAGCCCCAAAGCATGCAGCATAACCCGCATTATGATGATGTGGTGGCGGATATTAGGACCGCCCTTCAGGGCCGGTTGGATGCTTGCGTTGCTGCTGGCATTAAACGCGAGCGTTTGGTGGTGGATCCTGGCATAGGTTTTGGCAAAACGCTTACGCATAATTTGATGGTGCTAAAGCATCTCAAGGCCTTCACGGATTTGGGCGTGCCGATACTGCTGGGTGTCTCGCGCAAAAGCTTTATTGCCAAGCTAGACCGTGACGCCCCGACCGACCAACGGCTCGGTGGTTCATTGGCGGCGGCCTTGTGGGGGGTAGAGCAGGGGGTAAGTATCTTGCGCGTGCATGATGTGGCGGCCACCCGGCAAGCGCTGCGGGTGCAGCGAGCCATCAACCAGGCTGGTGAGCGCTTGCCATAAAATCACCATTGGCCTGTGGCGGTTAAAATGTGCCATGTAAGTGCCCTGACGTGACGACCAGCAGCCTGAAGATAAGCATGACAAAGACCCGGCAGTTTTTTGGTACCGATGGTATCCGTGGCACCGCGAATATGGAGCCGATGACCCCTGAGACCGCCTTGCGCGTGGCCATGGCAACCGGGGCGGTTTTGAACCGCGGCAATCATCGTCACCGGGCCGTTATTGGCAAGGATACCCGCCTATCAGGCTATATGATCGAACCAGCACTCACCTCAGGTTTCATTGCCATGGGGATTGATGTGATCTTGGTCGGGCCCATGCCAACACCGGCGGTGGCCATGCTGACCCAATCCTTGCGGGCTGATCTGGGTGTGGTGATTTCAGCGAGCCATAACCCCTATCAGGATAATGGCATCAAGTTGTTTGGCGCCGATGGGTACAAGCTGTCTGATGAGGTCGAGTTGGCGATTGAGGCCAAGCTAGCCCAAGGGTTCGATAAAGATCGCGCCGCCCCTGATGCCTTGGGTAAGGCAAGCCGCCTGGAGGATGCCTCGGGCCGTTATGTGGAATATGTGAAGAATACCATTGCCGGTGGCCGGCGGTTTAGCGGGCTAACGGTTGCTTTGGATTGTGCCCATGGTGCCGCCTACCGGGTGGCGCCGCAAATCCTGTGGGAATTGGGGGCTGAGGTTATTGAGCTAGGAACCGATCCCAATGGCCGCAATATCAACGCGGGCGTCGGGGCGACCGCACCGGAGGCTCTAGCACAAGCGGTAGTGGAGCAGGGGGCCGATATCGGTATCGCCCTGGACGGTGATGCCGATCGCTTGATCGTGGTCGACCAGCATGGGCTGGTGGTTGATGGCGACCAAATCATGGCGCTGTTGGCGGGTAATTGGGCAGCCCGGGGCCGTTTGAAGGGCGGTGGGGCGGTGGCTACCGTCATGTCTAACCTGGGTTTAGAACGTTATTTGTACAGCCAAGGGCTGACCTTAGCCCGCACGGCCGTGGGTGATCGCTATGTGGTGGAGCATATGCGCGAGCATGGCTTTAATTTGGGCGGTGAGCAATCAGGCCACCTGATCATGAGTGATTACAGCACCACCGGTGATGGCCTTCTTGCTGCGTTACAAATCCTTAACATTATGGCACGGGAAAGCCGGGATGCGGCCAGTTTGTTGTCAGTGTTCGAGCCGGTGCCGCAATTGTTAAAGAACATTCGGTTTGCCGGCGATAACCCGTTGAACAGCGAGGCTGTGCAAACAGTGATCGAAGAGGGGAAAGCCATTCTTGATGACACTGGGCGTGTCTTGGTGCGCCCATCGGGTACCGAGCCCAAGATCCGCGTGATGGCAGAGGGGGATGAACCAGGCCAGGTGGAACAGGTCGTGGACCGTATTATTGAGGCCATCGCCGATGCTGATGCCGGTCAAAAAACCGCGGCTGAATAATCGCTAGGGACAGCCTCACAACAAAGGATAATGCCATGCATCGCGGCCGTTATTTTGAAGATTTTCATGTGGGCGATACCGTTGAGACGGCTGGCATCACGGTGTCCGAAAGCCAGATGCTGGATTTCGCCGCGATGTACGACCCTCAGCCGTTTCATGTGGATGCGTTGGCGGCAATGGAATCGCCGTTTGGTGGCATCATCGCCAGTGGCTTTCAAACCCTAAGCCTGACCTTTCGGTTGGTTTGCGATACGGGGCTGTTATCCGGTACTGGTTTGGGCAGTGGTGGCGGTGATACGTTGCGATGGCACCGTCCCGTTTTTCCCGGCGATACCTTGCGCGTGTCGCTAGAGGTTATTGAAGTGCGGCCATCAAAATCCAAGGCCGATTGCGGGAATGTGCGGATCAAATACACCACGATCAACCAAGCCAATGAAACGGTGATGTCGGTGATCTTTCACCACCTGATCCGCCGCCGTGAGCCTGATACCACCATGGTGTAATGGCGCGTGGCGCAAACACGCACCCCCCCTGATACGAGCGCCCATGGAAGTGAGCCGCGCGCCAGCGGTGCTGGGCAACGGGTGACATCTACCTACCGTCCAGGGCAGAAAAAGTGATTTTTCGGTTTGCGATCGAGGGCTTCTCGGTCATGATAGCGAATGAGGCAAAAGAACGAGGAACGCTGAAAGATGGTCAGCACCGCCGCCCTTATGCCAACAAAACCCAACAATTCGAATGGTTTGCGCACGTCTTCAACCCGAGATGTGGATGATGTCTATTATCAAACCCATGCCTTGCGCGGCGGTATATGGCTGGTTGATCAGGCTAATTTAGACCGTCGGCAATTGGGCGCGGTGCTTGATAACCCCGATGACGCCTTGGCCGATGCGGATGCCTACCGCGTGGTGCGGGTGGTGGTGGATCGGAAGACGAAATACCCCGACCAGACCATTGTGCATTTTTGGCCTGACGATGATGACAGCATCGATATGGCCATGCCCGCGGTGGGTAAGCCTGCTGATATCCTGTGGCATGATGATGATGATTTGCACACGGATTTGGCCCGGTATCAGCTGGGCCAGAACTATGGCAGCTTTTTAAAATCCAATCATTTGTCGGTGGAAGAGTTGTTGCACCATCCCGCGGGTGGCCAAGGCCTAGTGAATTCCTGGCAGGCCATGCAAGGGGGCTTGCAGCCAATTGCCATGGTGCAAGCGCAAACCATGGAGCTGGAGGCGCCCGAGCGGGTGCGCGAGCTCACGGATATGCTGCAAGCCTATTTTGATAAGCTAGCTGCCTTCTACAACAAGACACCGCCCCAGCCCATCACCCCGGAAACCTATCCGGGTTTGGTGAATGGGTGGCTGGAGAGCGAGGGGCGAGGGGCGACAACGAAAGCCTTACACGCCCTATGCCAGCATATCGCCGAGTGCAAAACCTTTAGCGAGAAACTGGGTAAGCTTGCGCGCCTGGCCGATCAAGTGGCCTTGCCGGAACAGGCGGAACCCTTGGACCGCTTACTGGCCTCTCAAGTGTCTGCCCAAGGTTTCCTTACCGATATCGCGGCGGGCCGCAGTGTTATGCAATGGCTGGGTATGTTGGCCAGCATGATGGTGGGGGCTTTTGATGGCAGCAAAGGCATTGGCGTTGATTTCACCCCGATCAATGAGTTGATCATGGCCGGTTACCTGCCGCGCATGAAGGCAGCCATTCGGCGGCGCATTATCGTGGAGGCGCGGTCGATCGGTGGGTCAGCCATGGGCGATGATCTTATCGCCGAGCTTAGCGAGATTGATCGCACCTCGGCCCAGCTAGAACAATTGGCCCCGGCCCTTGTGGGGGACCCTGAATTAAGCACCGTGTGGCAACACCGGATTGGCCGGGTTTTGACTGCGGATAACGTACAGCGGGTGTTGGTCCGTTACCGGCAACCGACCGAACGGTTGAGTGTCGTGAGCTCCCTGTTCCCCATGATGCGTAACCTTAATAATCGCAATCAGTTAGGCCGCTTAATTGCGAGCCAATTATCGATCCCGGAAATTGCCCGTGAGTTGGCCACGGGCAAAGCGAAGGGTGCCAGCGCGGTACAGCCTTTGCTCAAATTCCACCAACGGTTGGCCGGTTATCAATTCGATGATCAGGCCAAAGACACGATCTTAGCCCAGGTGGATGACCATATTATCAGTGTTATCGATCGCCAGTTGCAAAATGGTGGTGATCCGTTGGACCGGGTGATTGGGATGCTCAAATTATGGCTTCCGGCCCCAATGGACCGGGGCAAAAGCCGGGCACGGGTGGAGGCAGCCTTGCAAAAAACCATTCAAGAGCCTGAGTTTTTCAACCGGTTTTGGGACAGTTTTCGCAGTGAAAAAGTGCGGCGCCAGGCCCATGAGGCGTTGGAACGGCTACTCCATGATTATGGCCTGAAATCGAAAGACCGCGAACACGCCATTGACCGCAACCATGCCGGTGACCGTGACACGGTGGATGCTTAGCGCGTGGCGCATAGCAGGTTTCTAGCCCCCAAGGTTAGCGGCGCTTGACCACGTGATCACTCCTGTTTAATTTCCGACCTGGGTCACGCCCCCCCAACGGGGCGCTACTATTCTGGAAGGAATAGCGATATGCAGTCATCGCAAAAGCCGCAAGCGGCACCGCGCAGTCCGTTTTTCTCATCGGGTCCCTGCGCCAAACGTCCAGGTTGGACGCTCGATACTCTCAACGATGCGTGCCTCGCACGTTCTCACCGTTCAAAACCAGGTAAAGCCAAGCTAAAGCAGGTCATCGACATGACCCGTGACATCCTTGGCGTGCCCGATGATTACCACATTGGTATCGTCCCAGCCTCGGATACGGGGGCGGTGGAAATGGCCATGTGGTCCATGCTCGGCGCCCGCGGCGTGGATATGCTGGCTTGGGAAAGCTTTTCGTCCGACTGGGTCACCGATGTGGTGAAACAGCTCAAACTCGATGCCAACGTGATCAAGTCCGATTACGGCCAGCTGCCTGATCTGTCCCAGGTAAACCCAGCCAATGATTGCGTGTTCGTCTGGAACGGCACCACCTCTGGCGTCCGGGTTCCGAACGCTGATTGGATTAGCGATGACCGCGAAGGCATCACCATCTGTGATGCGACCTCCGCTGCCTTTGCCATGGAGTTGCCCTGGTCCAAGCTCGATGTGACCACTTATTCCTGGCAGAAGGTGCTGGGCGGTGAAGCCCAACACGGGATGATAGTCCTCAGCCCTCGGGCGGTGGAGCGGCTTGAGAACTACACCCCGCCCTGGCCGCTGCCAAAGATCTTCCGCATGACTAAAGCTGGTAAGCTGAACGCCGGTATCTTTAAAGGCGAGACCATCAACACCCCGTCCATGCTGGCGGTGGAAGACCAGATCGATGCACTCACCTGGGCCAAATCCATCGGCGGCCTCAAGGGCCTGGTGGACCGCGCCGAGCAAAGCCTGAAGATTGTTAGCGATTGGGTTGAAGCCTCTGATAGCTTTGACTTCCTCGCAACCGATCCTGCCACGCGGTCTTGCACCTCGATCTGCTTGAAGATCATCGATCCCTGGTTCGCCAGCCTGTCCGATGAGGATCAGGCCGCGGTGGCTAAACAGATCGCCACCACGCTCGAAGCCGAAGGTGTCGCCTATGACATCGCCGGTTATCGCGCAGCGCCTCCGGGGCTACGCCTCTGGGGTGGTGCCACGGTGGAGCCATCGGACATGCAAGCACTGTTGCCCTGGTTGGATTGGGCGCTCGCGTCCATCCGCGAAACCCGCGCCGCCGCTTAATTTCAAACAAACATTATGTGCTGATCGCGCCCTGATCTGATCGGGGTGCGAGCCTGGCCTTCATCCCATTCCAAGGAATATGAACCATGCCTGTTAAGGTACTTATCGCTGATAAACTCAGCTCCGCCGCTGTTGAGATTTTCGAGAAACGCGGCATTGAGGTCGATGTGAAAACCGGCCTATCCCATGACGAATTGAAAGACATCATCGGCGGTTATGATGGTCTCGCCGTCCGGTCAGCCACCAAGCCGAACGCGGATATTATTGAGGCCGCCCACAACCTCAAAGTCATCGGTCGTGCGGGTATCGGCGTTGATAATATTGACCAAAACGCGGCTACAGCCCGCGGCGTTGTCGTGATGAACACGCCATTCGGCAACTCGGTCACCACGGCCGAACACGCGCTCGCCATGATGTTTTCGTTGGCTCGGCAGATTCCCCAGGCCAATGAAAGCACCCATGCCAGCAAATGGGAAAAGTCCAAATTTATGGGCGTGGAGCTGACCGCCAAAACCCTCGGCCTTATTGGTTGCGGGAATATTGGGTCCATTGTTGCTAACCGCGCCATTGGCCTTGCCATGAAGGTCATCGCCTATGACCCCTTCTTGTCCGAAGAACGCGCCATTGATTTGGGGGTTGAGAAGGTGGAGTTGGACGAGCTTCTAGCCCGCGCTGATTTCATCACCCTGCACGTGCCGGTTACCGACCAGACCCGGAATATTATCGATGCCAAGGCGCTTGATAAGATGAAAAAGGGCGTGCGGATCATCAACTGCGCCCGCGGTGGTTTGATTGATGAGGTAGCGCTTAAGGCCGCCCTGGAAGCCGGCCATGTGGCCGGGGTGGCGCTTGATGTGTTCTTAGAAGAACCGGCCAAGGATAACCCGCTGTTTGGCATGGATAATGTGGTCTGCACCCCGCATCTGGGCGCATCCACGGGGGAGGCCCAAGAAAACGTGGCGTTGCAGGTAGCCGAACAAATGTCCGATTACCTGCTTGATGGGGCGATTGTGAACGCGCTCAACATGCCATCGGTATCAGCCGAGGACGCCAAGCGCCTAGGCCCATACATGCAGTTGGCTGAAGAGCTGGGCGGTTTTGCCGGGCAAATCACCGAATCAGGGCTGAAATCCGTTGAAATCACCTATGCCGGTGCCGCCGCTGAGGTGAATATCAAGCCGCTGACGCAAATTATTTTGAAATCCCTGCTGCAACCCTTGTTGACCAGCGTTAACATGGTCAACGCCCCGATGGTGGCAAAAGAACGGGATATCGCGGTCACCGAAAGCCGGACGGAGACGGTGGAGGATTACCAAACCCTGATCACCATCGAGGTGGAAACTGACCGTCGCAAGCGGCGTATTTCGGGCACGCTGATGGCCGGTGATCGCCCGCGGGTGGTGGAGATCGAAGGCGTCTCAATCGAGACCTCGGTGACCCCTAACATGTTGTTTGTACGTAATAATGATAAGCCGGGCTTCATCGGTAATCTGGGCCGCACCTTGGGTGATGCCAGCATCAATATCGCTAGCTTTGATCTGGGCCGCCGGGATGCGGGGGACGAGGCGATCTGTGTCGTCTCCGTGGATCAGCGGATCAATGATGGGGTGCTGAAGAAAATCGCCGAGTTGCCCAATGTCTTGCAAGCGCGGACCCTGAACTTCTAAAGCCGTTTGATGCCGGGCACCCACTGCCTGGTTTCATCCACAGCTTTCCAAATGGCGCCTGGTCGCCTCTCCCAAGGACGGGGCTAAACTCACCAGTAGTTTAGCCCCGTTTTGTTTGTTGCGTGAGCCATGCCCATGTTTCGTTCTGTGTTTCGCCTGTCTGTTCTCGCGGCCGCTTGTCTGTGCCTGCCAAGCCATGGTGCGGCCCAATCATGGGCTGATGGCCAGGGACAGCAAGCCGCGGTGCCGCCAACCCAGTTTGAGCAAATGAACGACCCGCAACCGCTAACCCGGATAGGGCCGAATGGTGAGCCGCTCTTGGTGGCGCGGGGGCGCTCGGTCATTATCCGTCCAGGCTTGCGCGGTCTCTACATCACCCAAGAGGGACAGCCCCGCGTGGTGGCGACGACGCGCCAGGAATTCACCCTGGAGCGTGGGTATAACAGCATGCGCATTCGCCCGCTTAATCGGGAAGAGCAAATCATGCTTCCCGCCCGCGATGTGATCCCCGATGGCCAGGCCGGTAAGGGCCAATCGACAATCGCCGAGGCGTGGTTGATCCAGCCCACCGACCGCTATGATCACGGCGTGTTGGGTGATGATATCGAGGCTGGCGCCTTACGGGTGGTGACCCGTGATAACCGCTTTGCCATCCATCGGCTGACCGATGGCTCGGTGTTCGAAGGCACCAAGCCCCTGGTTGGGGATGTGGATGGTGATGGCCGTGATGAGGTTTTGGTGGTCAATTCCAGCCACCAGGGTGGCAGTGCGCTGCATATCTACCGCGTCATGGACCAGCCTGATGGCCGGATCAGCCTGCAACTGATGGCGGAGGGGCCGCGGTTGGGGCGCAAGCATCGTTGGCTGAACCCCGTGGGCATTGGCGATTTTAACCTGGACGGCCAACCGGAAATCGCGGTGGTGGAAACCCCCCATTTAGACGGCACGCTTAAAGTGTACCGCATGGTCAATGGCCGCTTGCGCGAAGTGGTCCGGGCTACCGGTTTTTCCAACCACGCCTTGGGGTCGGCCCAAACTGGTATGCATTTAATCCGTGATCTAACCGGGGATAACCGCCCCGATTTGGTTATCCCGGACACAGATCGGGAACGCTTGCGTATCATGACCATGACCGGTGATCAGCTGCATGAAGTTGGGCTGCTGTTGCTGCCATCAAAGGCCATGACCGATATCCTTTGGATCGATGAGGCGTTGACCCTTGGCCTTGAGGATAATTCGGTACTATCGCTTTCTGTTTTTATCCAGTAGAACATAGCCGCAATGTCGTAAGGCAACTGCCTGACCGCATTGCGTGATCCTTGTTCCGTTTTGCTGAGCGCCTTTGCGCGCGACATTTACCGCCAATTCCATTCCTATGGTTCACGACACCCATCCCGCCCTGCTGCCCAATGGGCTGAGCGACCTTGTCCCGCCACTGGCGGCGGCGGAGTGGCAAGCGGTCAATCATTTGATCGATGCCTATAGCGGCTATGGCTACCAATTGGTAAAGCCGCCTTTGATGGAGTTTGAGAGCGGTTTGCTGACCGGTCCGGGGGCGGCCCTGGCCCCGCAAACGTTCCGGCTGATGGACCCAATTTCACGCCAAATGCTGGGTTTGCGGGCGGATATTACCGCCCAGATTGCGCGCATTGCTGGCTCCCGTCTGCAATCAACCCCACGCCCCTTACGGCTCGCCTATGCCGGTGAGGTGGTGCGGGTGTCGGGTACGCAATTGCGGCCTGAGCGGCAGTTTTGTCAGGTTGGGGCCGAGTTGATCGGGGCCATGGAACCGAACGCGGATGCCGAGATCATGGTGATGGCCGTGGACGCTTTGCAGTCCTTGGATATCCCCCATATCTCCCTCGATCTAAGCTTGCCGACATTGCAGCCCTATTTCTTGGAGCGCTGTGGGTTAGCAGCGCCCGCCCGGGATGATCTGGCCGATGCCATCCGGCGCCGGGATAGTGAGGCTGTGCGTAGCAGTCAGGCGAAGGATGCCTTTGTGATCGCGGCACTCATTGATGCCGCAGGGCCGGTGGATGACGCGCTGGCGCTGTTAGACAAGATCAGTATTCCGACGGGCCTTAAGGGTGATATTGAGCGCCTGAAGGCCGTCGTCACCACCTTGAAAGCTGATCTGCCTGGCCTGATGGTGACCTGTGACCCCCTGGAGCGGCGCGGGTTTGAATATCAAACGGGGTTGAGCTTTACGCTCTTTGCCCGGGGCGTGCGCGGTGAGCTGGGCCGTGGTGGGCGGTATCGTTCAGCGGGTACCCTGATCGCCGATCAGCAAAACCCCACAACCCAACAGGATTTCGCCAGCTTGGGTGAGCCCGCGGTGGGTTTCAGCCTGTTCATGGACAGCATCATGCGGGGACTTCGTCCCACCGATACCATCAAACGGCTGTATGTCCCCACCACGCTATCCCTGGCCGAGCGCCATGATTTAATTGCTGAGGGTTGGGTCGTCATTCGGGCCGTGAACGATGGTTTGGACGCCAACGCCTTGCAACAAGTAGCCGAGCAGGCGGGCTGTGATCATTACTGGCTGGATGGGGCAGCGCACCCCACTGGTCGCTCATAAACGCGCGTAGCAACAGGAAGTAACCCATGGCAAATGTGGTGGTTGTCGGCTCCCAATGGGGTGATGAGGGCAAGGGTAAAATCGTTGACTGGCTATCCAGCCGGGCCGATGTGGTGGTGCGCTTCCAAGGCGGTCACAATGCCGGCCATACCCTGGTTATTGACGGCAAAGTCTTCAAACTGTCCCTGCTACCGTCCGGCATCGTGCGGCCAAACAAGCTGTCGATTATTGGCAATGGCGTGGTGGTTGATCCCTGGGCCCTGATGGCTGAGATTGATCGCTTGCGGGACCAAGGGCTGACGATTGGCCCGCAGGTGCTGAAGATCGCGGAGAATGCCTGCCTGATCTTACCGATCCATAGCGCTATTGATGCGCTGAAAGAAAAGCTGCGCGG
>JBCCBF010000371.1:0-2461 GCA_039814445.1 Pseudomonadota bacterium | reverse complement strand
TGCAGCCATTACGGTTTTTCTGTCGCGGCGATGGTTACAGGTTTTGGGGGCTGGTGGAGAGCGATTGGCACCTGGTTTGCCCGGCCGAGGATGGGAGCTTGTTTTTATTGGGCACGGACCGGCTGGGGCGTGATGTGCTGTCACGGATCATTTATGGCGCGCGCATATCCTTAACGGTGGGCCTGATCGGTATCGCGGTCAGCTTGTTTTTGGGCATCCTCATTGGTGGGCTTGCCGGTTATTTTGGCGGTTGGGTTGATGGTCTTGTCCAACGGGTGATCGAAACCATCCGTAGCCTGCCTGAATTGCCGCTTTGGATGGCGTTGTCAGCGGCGGTGCCGGTGACCTGGAGCCCCATCCTCGTGTTCTTTGCCATCACGATCATTCTGGGGCTGATTGATTGGACAGGCCTGGCCCGGGCGGTGCGTTCCAAGCTGTTGGCTCTGCGCGAAGAGGATTTTGCCAGCGCGGCGCGGTTGATGGGGGCCCGCCCACGGCGGATCATTTTCAAGCACTTGGTGCCCAATTTCTCCAGCCACATCATTGCCTCGGCGACCCTGGCCATCCCCAGTATGATCCTGGGGGAAACGGCGCTTAGCTATCTGGGTCTGGGCTTACGCCCGCCGATCAACAGCTGGGGCGTGCTACTGACCGAAGCGCAGGACATCAATATTGTGGTGCTATACCCATGGCTGATGGCACCGGTGGTGCCCGTGATCATCGCCATTCTTGCCTTTAATTTCTTGGGTGATGGCCTACGCGATGCGGCCGATCCTTATCGCTAAGAACCGGCCGCATATTTGTCGCCACACTATCAGTGTGATGGATTAATTCAGCCCATGGCGAGCATTGCGCCGCATTTCACCGATGCTGGGCTTTTCCGCCGCTGCTTCAGCTTGAGCAATAAGGGCCGCACCACGTTCCATATCCGCGTCGGGCTCGCCGGCACTGGCCGCCGCTACTTGGCCCAGTTCGCCCGTGCCCAATCCTGTCTGTAGTCCTGTATCCGCTGCCGCCACGCCAGTGGCAGCACCGGCCGGGCCGGTTACACCAGCGATGGCGGGGCTACCCGGACCATTCACGCCGGGGCTATTGCCGCGTAAATCAATGCCGGTGAGGTTGTTAATGCCCTCGGCATACACCCCGCCCAATTGGCTAAAGCCTTCTTGCAGGCCGCTCCAATCATTGTTTCGGAACCCGTCGACCACGCCGCGGAAAATAGACATCAACGCGCCACCAGCTCTTTGGAAACCATTATTGGCACTCATGAGCGGCATAATCCCCGCCATGCCGATACCGGCCATGCCCAGGGTGCCCATCATCGAGCCATTGCCGAGCACTTGGTTCATGAGGAAAGCGCCACCAAGCATGCCGCCCGCCTGCATGGCAGGGTTCTCCATAAAACTGCTAGCCATGTTGCTGAGCATGTTGCCGCCAGCTTCTTGCGCTTGATCCAGGGCATAGCCTGTCATGGCGCCACCGGTGGCAAGCTCAGCGCCCACAAAGGTGGTGACGGGTCGCTTGGCGGCGAACCCTAATGCGCCCTTGGCCATCGTGCCAACCCGGGCGGCAAGCGGCGCGCCGATACGCGCGATATGTGGCCAGGCGAGACGCGCCCCCCAAGCAATTCCGGCTACAATTGGTGGTGCCATTTTATCCCCCATTAAATTGCACAGCCCCTTAAGATTACAGGGTTCTAATCAAAAAGATAGGGTTTTAACTAATTTATACGCAATCATGCGAAATCGCTGATGGGCCGGGCAGCGGATAAATTCAGCTACTGACTAGGCTTGTCGCTTATCGACCACCAAGGCGTAGCGTTCCAGAAAATCGGGTTGTGGGGCATCTTGTGGCCATTCCAAGATGCCTAATAGCTCTGATTCACCCAGCGCGTTGATGATGTCGGCTTCCACGTTGCTGATTTGGGCGACTTTCTCTTGCTCAGAATAAATCGCAAAGCCTTTACTCTTTACCACCACCCTCAATTTGGTTTGTTCGGGTAAGAATTCAGGAACCCGTATGATGATGTTGCCAGTCTCTAAAGGGATGATATCGGCCCAGGTGATCATTGGCTTATGGCCTGTAACAAAAATGCGTTGTGACCTGACTACTATGCCAAACCTGATGGGGTACGCCAAGCTGGGGTTATGACGCCATGCGTTCTTCGACCAATCGGTTCAAGGTGACTTGATCAGTTTTACCGGTGCCCAGCACGGGCATCTCATCCAGCAGCATCTGGTCCTTAGGCACCATTAATTCGGGCTTACCCTTTTGCTTTGCCAGGGTGCGGATGGCTTTCAGGTCAAGCTTATCACCGGTGACACACAAGATCAGTCGCTCGCCCTTTTTGGGATCCGCAATGCTGACCACCGCGGTTTCTCGGCCGGGATAGGCCTGTTCGGCCAATTCTTCCACCGCGGTGAGGGAGATCATTTCGCCACCAATCTTGGCAAAGCGCTTC
>JBCCBF010000413.1:0-1963 GCA_039814445.1 Pseudomonadota bacterium | reverse complement strand
TCGGCTTTGGCTGCATCAGCGCCAAAAAAATCTGTGGTCCACTCAAACAAATCACGTTCGGGTACGCCGAGCATCGGCACACGCCGATTCACGATAATCACCGACCGGTCCGGGTCTTGGCGCACGGCGCCTTGTGCCCGTGTACTGATCAAATACGGGGCCTGGTCAAAGTCTGAATAGCACACAGCCACGTCTTTGTTGGGCAACTCACCCACGGGGATCAGCGTTGCCGCCTCCCCATGGTCGTCGAGCAGTTCATAGTCATAAGCCTCAACCATTCCGGCCAGGCCATCATAATGATGACCCGGATGGCACAAAAAATCGCTTAGCATTGCCGTAAAGGCATCAAGGTCGAGGGGCTGTGTATCGTCCATGGGAGGCTATGCCACCGCCTTGACGATTTTCTCCGCGGCGTCTTCCAGATCATCGGCTGCGATAACGTTTAAGCCGCTTTCATTGATGATTTTCTTGCCTTCTGCGACATTGGTTCCTTCGAGGCGAACAACGAGGGGTACGGACAAACCTACTTCATTCACTGCCGCAATCACGCCGTCGGCAATCACATCACAGCGCATGATCCCGCCAAAGATGTTTACCAAAATGCCCTGCACGCCGGGGTCCGAGGTGATGATCTTGAACGCTTCGGTTACTTTTTCCTTTGTGGCGCCGCCACCAACATCGAGGAAATTTGCCGGCTCTGCTCCGTAATGTTTGATGATGTCCATGGTGGACATGGCAAGCCCCGCGCCATTGACCATACAGCCAATGGTGCCATCAAGCTTGATATAGGAAAGATCGAATTCCGAGGCCTTCAGCTCCAACGGGTCTTCCTCACTCTCATCGCGCAGATCAAGAATATCGCTATGGCGAAAGAGTGCGTTGCTATCGAATGACACTTTGGCGTCTAGAATGCGCAAGTTACCATCTTTCATGACGATCAGGGGATTGATCTCCAGCATGTCCATGTCTTTGTCCGTAAACGCCGTATACAGCGTTTTGCACAGGCCAGCGCATTGTTTGGCTTGCGCCCCCGACAGGCCCAACCCTTTGGCGATGGCGCGGCCATGGTGGGGCATAAAGCCCGTGGCCGCATCAACCTGAATGGTGTGGATTTTGTCCGGCGTCTCTTCGGCCACTTCCTCGATATTCATACCGCCCTCGGTTGATGCCACAAAGGCGAGCCCACCCGTGGCCCGGTCCACGAGGAGCGAGAGGTAAAGCTCGGTGTCGATATCCGCGCCATCCTCAATATAAATGCGATTGACAACCTTGCCCTCGGGCCCGGTTTGCTTTGTCACCAGCGTGTTGCCCAACATCTGGCGTGTGAACTCGGCCGCTTCCTCCGGCGACTTGGCTAATCGAACGCCGCCTTTTTCGCCAGCCTCAGCTTCCTTAAATGTGCCTTTACCGCGCCCGCCCGCATGGATTTGCGCTTTGACCACATAGAGCGGCCCGGGAAGAGACGCCGCCGCGGCCTGCGCCGTGTCAGCACTCAACACTGCAACCCCGTCGGCAACCGGCGCGCCGAAAGATTTAAGGACCTGTTTGGCTTGATATTCGTGAATGTTCATGGGGGCTCCGACAAGGGTTTGATTATCGTCCCGGTTATAGCCAGTGAAGACATGGGCGCAACCATATAGAACGCCCTGTGATCAGCCGACAATGAGGCTGGCAAATCCGGTAAAATGGCTTAGATATCAACGAAAGAATTCTGCCAACGATGAGAGGCCTTATGACAGACTCTACAACCGCAACCGCCAATGCCACCAGCCTTGCCAAAACCGCCAAGCGGCCAACGGCGCTGCAATATCTCGATCGGGCTTTGGGGGAATTAAAGTCGCTGGGCTTTGCGCGTGAAGGGGACGCTGGCACCGCGCCGATCATTGGCCTCCTCAACCAGATTTCTGACCTTGACGAAGACCGCGTGGCGGCCATCGCCCGGACGCTGGATCAAGCCTCCCAT
>JBCCBF010000039.1:0-13517 GCA_039814445.1 Pseudomonadota bacterium | reverse complement strand
GACCGTCTTTTTGGTGGAGATGGTAATGATTGGCTACAGGGATTTTCAGGAACGGATGACCGTGGTGCCGCTGGTAGATCAGGAAGATATATGCTCAATGGAATTGTCCCTTTACGAATACATTTCTTCAAGGTCTCGATGTCGGGCTCGTTGCCTTCCAAATACGCTTCCATGGCATCTTCGTCTTGCTCAACGGCAAGCTCGACCAGCTTGGTGCGGTATTCTTCAGCTTTTTCTTTGAGATCGGCTGGGATTTCTTCGTCATGGTACTTAGCGCCAAGATCTTCAGCTTCCCAAACCACCGCCACGTTCCGCAGCAGGTCAACGACACCAGCGAAATCTGATTCCGCGCCAATCGGCAGTTGGGTCACCAACGGCACAGCACCCAGACGGTCGACCATCATATCGACGCAGCGATAGAAATCGGCACCGATCCGGTCCATTTTGTTCACAAAACACATCCGCGGCACGCCGTATTTATCGGCCTGACGCCAAACGGTTTCGGATTGTGGTTCCACACCGGCGACACTGTCAAACACAGCAACAGCGCCATCGAGCACGCGCAAGGAACGCTCCACCTCAATGGTGAAATCCACGTGGCCAGGGGTGTCGATGATGTTAACCCGGTGATCTTTCCAGAACGCCGTGGTCGCGGCCGAGGTAATGGTGATGCCGCGCTCTTGCTCTTGCTCCATCCAATCCATGGTGGCGTTACCATCGTGGACTTCACCGATTTTGTAGGATTTACCCGTGTAATACAGGATCCGTTCGGTGGTGGTGGTTTTACCCGCATCGATATGGGCCATGATGCCGATATTGCGGTACATGTCGAGCGGCGTTGCAGCAGTGGTCTCAGCCATGATCTTTATCCTAAGGCGGGCCTTAGCTGATCAGCATAGGCCCTTGGTTCACGTTCATATGAAGTGTTCAATTTTGATGACGGCTACCCGCCATAGAAGATCACGCCGGTCTGTTACCAAACGACCGGCGCGACACTGATTACCAGCGGTAATGAGCAAAAGCCTTGTTGGCTTCGGCCATCTTGTGGGTGTCTTCGCGCTTTTTGATAGCACTGCCCCGTTGGTTGATGGCGTCGCTGAATTCACCAGCCAGGCGATCCACCATGGTTTTCTCAGACCGGTTGCGCGCGGCACCAATGATCCAACGAATGGCCAAGGCTTGGGCACGCTCGGAACGCACCTCAACGGGCACCTGATAGGTGGCACCACCCACACGGCGTGAACGCACTTCCAGGTAAGGCTTCACATTATCTAAAGCTTCGTGGAATGACGCTACGGGGTCAGCTTTAAGGCGGCTCTCAACCAAATCGAGAGCACCGTAGACGATACGCTCGGCTGCTGACTTCTTACCGTCATACATCAGAACGTTCATGAATTTGGTCAAAACCTGATCACCATATTTGGCATCGGGTAATACTTCGCGTTTTACGGCGCGGCGACGACGTGACATCCTCTAACCCTCTTACTTCGGACGCTTGGCGCCGTATTTTGAACGGCGCTGACGGCGGTCTTTAACACCCTGGGTGTCAAGCGTACCGCGAATGATGTGATAGCGAACACCAGGCAAATCTTTCACCCGGCCACCACGGATCATCACCACAGAGTGCTCTTGCAAATTGTGGCCTTCACCGGGGATGTAGGCGGTCACTTCGAACTGGTTGGTTAAGCGAATACGCGCCACCTTACGAAGCGCTGAGTTCGGCTTCTTTGGGGTGGTGGTGTAAACCCGAGTACACACGCCACGCTTTTGCGGGCACGCCTCCATGGCTGGCACCTTGTTCTTCGCTGGTTTGTCGGTCCGCCCTTTGCGGATCAATTGATTGATCGTCGGCATCGCCGCGCGCTCGCTCCTAATAAGTCTGACCATATGGCCTCGACCCAATCCCGGGTCGATGGTGGCCCCTGGCGCATCATTGCGCCCGCAGGACATAGCCATGGTGGCAAGAAACTGGCAAACAAAACAAAGACCCGCCTAAGCACCCGTCTTTGCTGCTGGCGGAGCCAATAGCAAGTAGCGCGCGCTTAATCAACGGATCTCGTCAATTATTTTGTCAGCGGCTCCAAGCGATCTTAAGCTGTCTTGTTACAGCCCAATGTTTGGAACACGGCTAACGCACTGTTTGGGGACTGTACAACAGCTGTTGTGTTTAGCTATTCGTCCAAAAAACAAATGGCTACGACCAACCGCCAATCAGCGTGGCGCGGATACTATGCATGGCACCCCACCCCGTCAAGCATGCAGGCGAAAGAATCTTTCAGGACGCAGCCAAGCATAAAACGCACAGCCTTGCCTTAGCCCTTGCGTCGGGGCTGTTACTCTCGTCAAATGGTTGGCGCTGCCTTCCCTGTTAGCGGCCCGGCTCATGCTTAAAAAGCTTTCAACAATCGCAGAAATCAACGCGAATTTCGCCTGGGACATTCCCCCTCGGTTCAACATAGCGGCGGCGGTTTGTGACCGGTGGGCGGTGCCTGAGCCTGCGCGCCTCGCCATCCTTGATGTGGACCAGAATAATAAGGCCAAGGCCTATACCTATGGTGAGTTGCGACAGAAAGCCGATGCGCTTGCCCATGGTTTACAAGCACTCAGCCTGGGGCGTGGTCCCATTGGGGTGCTCTTGCCCCAGCGGTTTGAAACGGCCGTTGCCCATATCGCCATTTTTAAGCTTGGCGCTATCAGCCTGCCGCTCTTCACCCTGTTCGGCCCCGAAGCCCTGGCCCATCGGTTAGAGGATTCCAGCACTCAAGCCTTAATAACAGACGCCCGCGGCGCGGCGATGATCGCAGCCCTCAGGCCTGGGCTATCAACGCTCAAGCACGTGATCACCGTGGATCAGGCCGTGCCGAACACTGCCGTTGATGCGGTTACGGGCCAGAACACGGGTAAAAATATTGGCGAGTATAACGGCACGATTACCTTGGCGTCTTTATGCGCGGGCCAGGATACGCCGTCTGCGACCGCGGATACCCAGGCCGATGACCCAGCCCTGTTAATTTACACATCAGGCACCACGGGTAAGCCAAAAGGCGCGCTCCATGCCCACCGGGTGTTACTGGGCCATTTACCCGGCGTGGAGATGAGCCATGATTTCTTGCCCCAACCCGATGATCGGATCTGGACCCCGGCCGATTGGGCTTGGATTGGCGGTTTGCTCGATGTGTTGATGCCCGCACTTTACCACGGGGTGCCGGTGGTGGCCCGGCGGTTTGATAAATTCACCGGTGAGGCCGCTTTAGACCTTTTGCGTGATCAGAACATCAAAAACGCTTTTCTACCGCCCACCGCGCTCAAGCTGATGCGCCAGGTGCCCAAGGCAGAAGATTGGGGGCTTCAGCTGCGGTCCGTGGCCAGTGGCGGTGAAGCCCTGGGAGCTGAGTTGCTTGAGTGGGGTCAGCGCGTGTTAGGCACTACCATTAATGAGTTTTATGGCCAGACCGAATGCAACATGATCGTCTCGTCCTGCGCGGCCCTCAGCCCACCGGAACCGGGGGCGATGGGATACGCCGTGCCGGGCCATGATGTGGCGGTGATTGATCCCGAGACTGGGGTCGTGCGGCCTGATGGGCAAGAGGGTGAGATTGCCATCCGGGCGCCCAACCCGGTGATGTTTTTAGAATATTGGAACAAGCCAGACGCCACCGCGGCCAAATTTGTTGAGGGCCCGACCGGCCCTGATGGCCAACGATGCCGATGGCTGAAAACCGGTGATCGCGGCCTGCGCCTACCCTCCGGACGGTTCAAATTTATCGGCCGGGATGATGATGTGATCAGTTCTGCTGGCTACCGGATCGGCCCGGCTGAGATCGAAGACTGCCTGATGCGCCATGACGCGGTTCACATGGCTGGCGTTGTCGGACAACCGGATCAGCTGCGCGGTGAAATTGTCGCCGCCTATATCGTCCTGGCCCCGGGCTACAACCCCAGCAATGACCTGGCCGCGGATATTGCCCAACACGTTAAAACCCGCTTAGCAGCCTATGAATACCCGCGCGTCATTCGGTTTATCGACCAGATGCCCATGACCACCACCGGAAAGATCATCCGGACTGCGTTGAGGCAGATGGCGCCGGAATGACGCCCCCCCTTGATCCACAATGAAAAAGGGCCGCAGCGTTTGCTACGGCCCTTTTTGAAAATCCTTCAACGCTGTTGCGTTGTTAGGCGACGCTAGGCGACGTTGGTTTCGCCTTCGTCGGCGGATGCCTCAGGCAGCGCCATGGGCTCTGGCGGCGGCGGCTGCTTGGCCAGGATTTCTTTGTCCCGACCGGCGGCGATCCGCTTGATGTGGTTGACCACAGAACCGGTACCCGCTGGGATCAAGCGACCCACGATCACGTTTTCCTTGAGGCCTTCCAGGCTGTCGATCTTGCCGTTCACGGCAGCATCGGTCAGCACCCGGGTGGTCTCTTGGAACGACGCGGCCGAGATGAAGGAACGGGTTTGCAGGCTTGCCTTCGTGATCCCCTGTAACACTGGGGTCCCTTGGGCGAGCACGCCACCTTCCTTCGCGGTTTTGTCGTTCTCCGCTTGGAATTCGTAACGGTCGACCTGTTCACCGGTCAGGAAGGTCGTCTCGCCCGGCTCAGTGATTTCGACTTTTTGCAGCATCTGGTGAACGATCACTTCGATGTGCTTGTCGTTAATCTTCACGCCTTGCAGACGGTAAACATCCTGGATCTCGTTGATCAGGTAATCCGCCAGTGCTTCGACGCCAGACACCGCGAGGATGTCGTGCGGCACCGGTGTGCCGTCAAGCAATGCGTCCGCTTTTGAGACAAAGTCCCCTTCGCGCACGGCCAGATGCTTGCCTTTCGGTATCAGATACTCACGTGGCTCGCCATCGCCCTCTTCCGGGGTCACGACAATCCGACGCTTGTTCTTATAATCCTTACCGAAGGACACCCGACCATCAATCTCGGTGATGATCGCAAAGTCTTTTGGCTTCCGGGCTTCAAACAATTCGGCCACCCGTGGCAGACCACCGGTAATATCCCGGGTCTTCGAGCTTTCCAGCGGAATACGTGCCAGCACGTCACCCGCTTTCACCTCGGTACCATTGGCCACCGACAGAATAGCGTCGACGGACAGATACGCCATGGCGTCCAGACCGTTGGCCAGCTTGACCACTTCACCCTTTTCATCCACCAACGCGAGACGCGGCTTCAAATCAGAGCCTTTGGGTTGCTGACGCCAATCGGTCACCACTTTCGAGGCAATACCGGTGGCTTCATCG
The DNA here is from genome assembly GCA_039814445.1 of Pseudomonadota bacterium. Lineage (GTDB taxonomy): Bacteria > Pseudomonadota > Alphaproteobacteria > TMED2 > TMED2 > TMED2. The sequence goes on along the minus strand of JBCCBF010000039.1, from coordinate 8,266 downwards.
GTCACTTCACGGATCGATACACCATCAACCAGGTCCAAATACTTAATGGTACCGGCCTTCTCGGTGATCACGGGGATCGTATAGGGGTCCCATTCAGCGAGCTTTTGACCCTTTTCAATTGCCCCGCCCTCATCGAGCAGTAGCTTGGCACCATAGGGTACCCGGTGACGCGCCCGCTCACGACCCGCTTGGTCGAGCAGCACAAGCTCGGTGTTCCGGCCCATGACGATCGGCAGCTCACGGCTGTCCATCACCACGTTACGGTTTTCGATCTTCAAGGTACCGTCTACGGCACTCTCAACCGAGTTCTGCTCCGCACCACGCTGGGCCGCACCACCAATGTGGAAGGTCCGCATGGTCAGCTGGGTACCGGGCTCACCAATGGATTGGGCGGCGATAACACCGACCGCTTCACCCATATTCACCAAAGTACCGCGGGCCAAGTCACGACCATAACATTTGGCACAGATACCCATCTTGGTTTCACAGGTGAGAACCGAACGGATCAGCACACTATCCACACCGGCCTGTTCGATCCGGTCGGCAGTGGGCTCATCGATCAGCTCACCGGCTTCAACGATGACCTCTTCGGACAGTGGGTCGACCACATCGGCGGCCACAGTCCGGCCCAAGATACGCTCAGCCAGGTTCACGATCACATCGCCGCCATCAATGATGGCTTTGGTGGTCAGGCCTTTTTCAGTGCCGCAATCATGTTCAACGATGATCGCGTCTTGGGCCACATCCACCAGACGACGGGTTAGGTAACCTGAGTTCGCGGTCTTGAGCGCCGTATCGGCGAGCCCCTTACGGGCACCGTGGGTTGAGTTAAAGTACTCAAGCACGGTCAGACCTTCTTTAAAGTTCGAGGTAATCGGGGTCTCGATGATCTCACCTGACGGCTTGGCCATCAGACCACGCATACCGGCCAACTGACGGATCTGGGCTGGTGACCCACGCGCCCCGGAATGGGCCATCATGAACACCGAGTTGATGCCCTCTTCCGGCCGGCCAGCGGACATGACTTTCATCATCTCTTCGGCCACTTTCTCGGTGCAAGCGGACCACACGTCCACCACCTTGTTGTACTTCTCACCGCGGGTAATCAGACCATCCTGGTACTGCTGCTCGAATTCTTTGACCTGATCCTGGGCTTCATCCAATAGACCCTCTTTGGTGTCTGGGATCACCATATCGTCCTTACCGAAGGAAATACCGGCACGGCACGCATAGTAGAAGCCAAGGGACATCATCCGGTCACAGAAGATAACGCTCTCTTTCTGACCGCAATGGCGATAAACCGCATCAATGACGTTGGTGATCTCTTTCTTGGTCAGCAGACGATTGACCAGGGAGAACGGCACCTTGTGGTGACGCGGTAGCAGATCAGCCAGGATCATCCGACCCGGCGTGGTCACGACCTTAAACAGAACCTCGTTACCGTCCTCATCCTTGGTACGATAGCGGGTTTTGATCCGCGCGTTGATGGTGATATCGCCCGCGTTCAGCGCGTGCTCAATCTCACCAATCCCGCGGAAATACGGCACGGCATAGGCATCGATGTGCTTTTTCGCCAGTTCCGTTTCGGGGTCTTCAACCTTATCCTGAATCACCCGTGGTTGATCACCGGAGGTATCGACCAGCATCACGTCACCGTTTTTATAAGCGGCGGCCAAGCTGGCGATATCGTCAATGCCCTCGATCTTATCGCCGAGAACATCATCACGCTCCCAGGTCACATAGTACAGGCCCAAGACGATGTCCTGGGACGGCACAATGATCGGCTTACCACTGGCGGGCGACAACACGTTGTTGGTGGACATCATCAACACGCGGGCTTCCAGCTGGGCTTCGAGCGACAGCGGCACGTGAACGGCCATCTGGTCACCATCAAAGTCAGCGTTAAACGCGGTACAGACCAGCGGGTGCAAGCGGATCGCTTTACCTTCCACCAGGGTCGGCTCAAACGCCTGGATACCCAAACGGTGCAGGGTCGGCGCCCGGTTTAGCATCACGGGGTGCTCGCGGATCACCTCTTCCAAGATGTCCCAAACCTCAGGGCGGGTTTTCTCCACCATCCGTTTGGCGGCCTTAATGGTCGAAGCCATGCCGTACATTTCCAGCTTGTGGTAAATGAACGGCTTGAACAGCTCCAAGGCCATTTTCTTGGGCAGACCACATTGGTGCAGCTTGAGCTCGGGGCCCACCACGATCACTGAACGACCGGAATAATCCACGCGCTTACCAAGCAGGTTCTGACGGAACCGGCCTTGCTTACCCTTAAGCATGTCTGACAGGGATTTCAGCGGGCGCTTATTGGCACCGGTGATGGTCCGACCACGGCGACCATTGTCGAACAGCGCATCCACGGATTCTTGCAGCATCCGCTTTTCGTTTCGCACGATGATATCGGGGGCACGCAGTTCAATCAGGCGCTTCAACCGGTTATTCCGGTTGATCACCCGGCGATACAAATCGTTGAGGTCAGAGGTCGCAAAGCGGCCACCATCCAGGGGCACCAAGGGGCGCAGCTCTGGTGGAATCACGGGCACGACTTCCAGGATCATCCATTCGGGGCGCGCGCCACTTTCGATGAAGGCATCAAGCAGCTTGAGGCGCTTAACCAGCTTCTTGCGCTTGGCCTCTGACCCGGTTTCGCGCAGATCTTCTTTGACAATCTCACGCTCTTCTTCGAGGTCCATGCGCTCAAGAATTTTCTTAACCGCCTCAGCACCGATGGCGGCTTCGAAGTTCTCTTCTCCATACTCGTCCTGGGCTGCCACATAGTCTTCTTCGGACAACAGCTGTAAAGGGGCGAGATCGGTCAGGCCTGGCTCGACCACCACATAGCTCTCGAAATAGAGCACCCGCTCCAAATCTTTGAGCGTCATGTCGAGGATCAACCCCATGCGGCTTGGCAGGGATTTCAAGAACCAGATATGGGCGACAGGAGCGGCCAATTCGATATGGCCCATGCGGTCCCGGCGCACCTTGGACAAGGTCACCTCAACACCGCATTTCTCACAGATAATGCCCTTATACTTCATGCGCTTATACTTACCGCATAAGCACTCATAATCCTTGATCGGGCCAAAGATACGGGCACAGAACAGGCCATCCCGCTCTGGCTTAAAGGTCCGGTAGTTGATCGTCTCGGGCTTTTTGATTTCCCCGAATGACCAGGACCGAATTTGTTCCGGGCTGGCGATCGAGATGCGGATTTGATCGAAGCTTGGCTGGGCGGCCTGCTGACCAAAAATCTGTGCCACATCACTCATATGAGCTCTCCTAAAAATTAGGCCCTAAATACTTAGGCTTTTGTCACTTACTGCCGGTTACGACAGCGAATTCTAAAATCACCGGGATACTCAAACACCCCCGGGGGTGCCGGCGGGCCTTACAGGGCCCGCTGGCTTAGATCCACATTCAAACCAAGGGATTTCAGTTCCTTCACCAACACGTTGAAGGATTCTGGAATACCGGCTTCGAAGTTGTCATCACCGCGAACGATCGATTCATAGACCTTGGTCCGGCCGGACACGTCATCGGATTTCACCGTGAGCATCTCTTGCAAGGTGTAGGCGGCACCGTAGGCTTGCAGCGCCCACACTTCCATCTCACCAAAGCGCTGACCACCGAACTGGGCCTTACCACCCAGCGGCTGCTGGGTCACCAGGCTGTACGGACCAATCGACCGGGCGTGAATCTTATCATCGACCAAGTGATGTAGCTTGAGGATATAGATGTAGCCCACGGTCACTTGGCGGTGGAATGTTTCACCGGTCCGGCCATCGATCAGGGTCACCTGACCGGATGATGACAGACCCGCCATCTCCAGCATCCGGTTGATGTCTTCCTCTTGCGCCCCATCAAACACGGGGGTCGCCATCGGAATACCACCACGCAGATTGGTGCCAAGCTCCACCAACTGTTGTTCGTTCATCGGCTCGATCTCAGCTTTATACTGAGGCTCGCCATAAACATCCTTAAGCGTCGAGCGCAAATCTTCGACCATCGGGCCGGTATCCTGCTGGGACTTCGCCAGCGCTTGGACCCGGTCCACCGTTTTGCCGACCTGTTGACCCAGGGTCGCTGCCGCCCAACCCAAATGGGTTTCCAGGATCTGCCCCACATTCATCCGTGAGGGCACACCCAGCGGGTTCAGCACGATGTCCACATTGGTACCGTCATCCAGATACGGCATGTCTTCGATCGGCACGATCTTGGAGATCACACCCTTGTTGCCGTGGCGACCGGCCATCTTATCGCCAGGTTGGAGCTTACGCTTCACGGCGACGAAGACTTTGACCATCTTCATCACACCAGGCAGCAATTCATCACCGCGCTGGAGCTTCTCGATCTTGTCTTCAAAGCGCTTGAGCAAGGCTTCGATCGCACTGTCGAACGTGGCCCCACCGGCTTCGATATTGCCCATCACCTCGTCGTCATCGACGGTGATCTGACGCCATTGACCCGGGGTGAACTGATCGAGCACCTCAGCCGTAATCTCGTCCCCCGCTTTAAAGCCGGTGGGGCCAGACACGGATTTCTGACCGATCAGCAACTCACGCAGACGACCGTAGTAGTTACGCTCAAGGATGCGCCGCTCATCGTCGCGGTCTTTCGCCAGACGCTCGATTTCAGCTTGTTCAATCGACAAAGCACGCTCGTCTTTATCCACGCCGCGGCGGGAGAAGACGCGCACATCAACCACGGTACCCTGACAGCCTGGAGGGGCTTTCAGCGAGGTGTCTTTCACGTCCGAGGCTTTTTCACCAAAGATCGCGCGCAAGAGCTTCTCTTCCGGCGTCATCGGGCTCTCGCCCTTTGGTGTCACCTTACCGACCAGGATATCGCCAGGCTCAATCTCAGCACCGATATAAACAATACCGGCCTCATCAAGGTTGCGCAGGGCTTCTTCACCGGTGTTCGGGATATCCCTTGTGATGTCTTCCTGACCGAGTTTGGTGTCCCGGGCCATCACTTCGAACTCATCGATATGGATCGAGGTGAAGACGTCATCGCGGACGATGCGCTCAGAGATCAGGATGGAATCCTCAAAGTTGTAACCCATCCACGGCATGAAGGCGCAGAGCACGTTACGACCCAGGGCCAATTCACCGAACTGAGTGGACGGACCATCGGCGATGATCTCATTGGCCTGAACCTGATCACCGGTTTTCACCAGCGGGCGCTGGGTAATACAGGTGTTTTGGTTCGAGCGCTGGAACTTGCGCAGCTTATAGATATCCACCACGGGTGCCGTCGGGTCGGTTTCCTCGGTGGCGCGAACCACGATCCGGTTACCATCCACCTGGTCGACCACACCAGTCCGGCGGGCCACCAGGCTGGCACCACTGTCGCGGGCCACGGTAGCTTCCATGCCAGTACCCACGAGCGGGGCATCAGCTTGAAGCAATGGCACCGCTTGGCGTTGCATGTTAGAGCCCATGAGCGCGCGGTTCGCATCATCGTTCTCCAGGAACGGGATCAGCGCTGCGGCCACAGAGACGAGCTGCTTAGGCGACACGTCAATCATGTCGATAGCCTCAGGCATCGCAGGGATACCGTCACCAGCCTGACGACAATCAACCAGGTCTTCGACAAAGGCACCCTTGTCATCCAACTCGGAGTTGGCCTGGGCGATGGTGTACTTGCCCTCTTCCATGGCTGACAGATAAACCACCTCATTGGTGACCTTGCTGTCTTCCACCTTACGATAAGGGCTTTCGATAAACCCGTAACGGTTCACCCGCGCATAAGTCGCCAGGGAGTTGATCAGACCAATGTTGGGACCTTCAGGGGTCTCAATCGGGCAGATACGGCCATAGTGGGTGGTGTGCACGTCGCGCACTTCAAAGCCAGCACGCTCCCGGGTCAAACCACCGGGGCCAAGGGCCGATAGGCGACGCTTGTGGGTGATTTCCGATAGCGGGTTGGTTTGGTCCATGAACTGGCTCAACTGGGACGAGCCAAAGAACTCACGCACAGCGGCCGCGGCGGGCTTGGCGTTGATCAAATCATGGGGCATGACGGTGTCGATATCGACCGAGCTCATCCGCTCACGGATTGCCCGCTCCATGCGGAGCAAACCGACGCGATATTGGTTTTCCATCAACTCACCGACGGAACGGACCCGGCGGTTGCCCAGATGGTCAATATCGTCGATCTCACCCTTGCCGTCTTTCAACTGCATAAGGATCTTCAGGATCTCTAAGATGTCTTGCTTGCGCAGGACCCGCAGCTGATCGTCGGTTTCCTGGTCCAGGCGTGAATTCATCTTCACCCGGCCCACGGCCGACAAATCATAACGCTCTTGGTCAAAGAACAGACCTTGGAATAGGGCTTCTGCGCTCTCCAGCGTGGGCGGCTCGCCCGGGCGCATCACGCGATAGATATCAATTAGCGCATCTTCGCGGGTAGCGTTCTTATCCACCGCCATGGTGTTGCGGATATACGCGCCGATGCTGACCTGGTCGATTTTGAGCAAGGTCAGCTCATCGATCTTGCGCTCACCCAACACGGCCAGCATGTCTTCATCAAGCTCATCGCCAGCTTCGTAGATAACCTCACCGGTGCCCATATCGACCAAATCGGTGGCCAAATACATGCCGGTCAGGCTCTCATCAGGCACGCGCAGGGTTTTAACGCCGGATTCACCCAGTTTTTTTAGGGTGCGTGGGGTTAGCTTTTTACCCGCTTCTAGGACCACTTTACCGCTTTTGCCGTCGAGCAAATCACCGGTCAGTTTTAACGCTTTGATCGCATCGGCGTCGAAATCGACAACCCAGCCATCTTTGCCTTTCTTGACCACCATGGGGTCATAGAATTCGCCCAGGATTTCCTCACGGCTCATGCCGTTGATCATCAGACGATCAACTTCAGCATCAACGCCTTCGGTTTTCTTGCCCTCAACCTCAGCGCGATAGGCTTCTGTCTCGGTGCTATCAAGCGCGTAAAGCAGTGTTGTCACCGGCAATTTCCGACGACGGTCAATGCGCACATAGACCAAGTCTTTAGGGTCGAACTCAAAATCGAGCCAGGACCCACGGTAAGGAATAACGCGCGAGGCAAATAGATACTTACCAGAGGCGTGGGTTTTACCCGTATCGTGGTCAAATAATACACCAGGGCTACGGTGCATCTGGCTGACGATCACCCGTTCGGTACCGTTCACCACAAAGGTACCGTTATCAGTCATGAGCGGCATATCGCCCATGTAAACGTCTTGTTCCTTAATATCCCGGATGGACCGGAGGCCACTTTCCTCATCCACATCAAAGACGGACAAGCGCAGGGTGACTTTCAACGGCGCAGCATAGGTTAGGCCCCGTTGCTGACACTCTTCCACATCGTATTTTGGCTCTTCGAGCTCATAGAAAACGAAATCAATTTCCGCACGATCCGAGAAGTCGCGGATCGGGAAAACCGAGCGGAACACTTCATCTAAGCCAGATGGTTGCTCTTCGTTCGGCTGTAAGAAAACATCATAGGAACTACGCTGAACCTCAATCAGGTTCGGCATTTCAGTCACTTCGGTAATTCGGCCAAAGTTTTTACGCACTCGCTTACGCGCCGTGAACGGAGTCGCCATCGCTATTCAATCCTTAACCGCTCGTGGTTACCTGTGCCCACCAGACGCTGCCAAACCATGACGAACGCTTGAAAACACACAGTTTTTTACAACCATTTGTATGCTGACAAAACCCGTCTGGCATCAAGATGCCAAACGCGCTGCCATTGTTTAAAAATGTTACTCTATCCAGATGATATTGGTGCTCGGGAGCAAGGCTGTGCTGCTAGGTGTTGCAGACAGCAAAAAGCGCGCACGTACCTTAGGGGTAGTACGGCGCGGCGGAAAAAACAGGGCTGGAAACATGCCACCTCGACGCGTCAACGCGAACATCCAATCATCGGAAGATCAGTGTTATAGGCACAGAAAATGCATCTGGCAACGCCCCAACCCCATATATTTGTCAATTTGCCGCATTTTTTTCGCCCGCGCTTTTCAGCCTTTGTCAAGGCAAATGCTTAGAAATGGCGAAAAACTGCGAAAAACTTGTCTTGACCGGCATCAGATATGCTGAACGCGGCGAGCCGTATGGCTGCCGCGTCCTGCACACATATCAGTGTTTTACGATGGCACCGGATGGTACCAGCGCTATTACTTGAGCTCGACGGTAGCGCCAGCTTCTTCAAGCTTTTTCTTAAGCTCTTCGGCTTCGGCTTTCTCGACGCCTTCTTTAACAGGCTTCGGTGCGCCTTC
>JBCCBF010000160.1:0-6320 GCA_039814445.1 Pseudomonadota bacterium | reverse complement strand
ATTCCGGCACTATCCTGACACGCGGCGTTGCTTCTCACGGCATTCAGGCGCAGTCCGTGGGCGGCGGTGGCGGCAAAGGCGGGTCGGTGCTGTACCTCGTGACCAATCTGCGCGGTACAATTGGCGACCAGAATTAGCGATCAATACCAACGGGATGTGTCTGTATACTGGCAAGGCTCGATGTCTTTCGAGAAAACCAGTGAGACCCAGGGGTATACGCCGACAGATGTGTGGCAATTCATTGCGCATACATATGCCAGCGAAACACTCAACGAAGATGATTACGTTTTCTTGATGGCGGATTTGGCTGATGCGGTGCGTGATGCTGCGATTTTGGCCTGGCAGACTAAATATCGATATTGGACCCAACGTCCATCCATGCGTCGTCCGGACTTAAAACTGCATATCGGCAACCCACCGTTTCCTGGATATGTGTCAGGACACGCCACCATGTCTGCAACAGCGTCAACATTGCTAGCGGCGCGAGATCCCGCCAATGCCAATCGCTATGATGATCTGGCGCGTGACGCTACCAACTCAAGGCTATTTGGTGGTGTCCACCCGCCCTCTGATAATGATTTCGGTCAGCAGCTAGGGCAGAAGGTTGCGCTCGCCCATATGGGCAAAGATTATACCCAAACCTATGAAGAAAACGCATTCGTTGCCGTCGACTACGTGGTTGTATCCACCGCCAACGCCATACTCGATAAGATGGGTGTCTTTAGTTACGCCATAGACCGTCTGAGCACGAATGCGCCGCGGTTTGAACGGATCGCTGAAAATGATCCGGCGCAACTACCATTGCCAACCCCAAAAAATTCGCCGCCCAGCGCCTACGAGGCATTCTTGGGCGCCATTGCCATTCGGGATTTAGACCATGATGGTGATGGTGATGTGTTGGTGTCTGGATATCAGGAAGCTCGGCTTTATGAAAATCTTGGTAATTTCAACTTTTCGCTAAGAGGCGCTTACAATCATCCAGAGCTGGTGGGTGCGTTTTTCACGCATGATGATCAAGGGCATGTGTCTGGCATTATAGCCATTGGCTATGACCAGCCGCTTTGGTTTCCACGTGATGCCAATAGGCCGTCCATCAAACCTGCGTGTGAAGACAACGCATCTTGTTAATTTTTCAACTTTAACGACGCCCAGCCCGTTGCGGGAGCCTCTGATTACGACTGGCACACATTTGGTGTAATCCTGGATGATCGAAACGGTGATGGCATTGAAGACATTATCTTTTTGAATTACAGCGTGACTCGCAATCAAGCGAATGCCGTTAATTTCGATAGGACTGGGCAGCCCAATATTATAGCCATCAAGACGGCTTCTGGTTACGCCATAGCCACAGATGGCGATGCTTCCATTGGGCGTCAGGCGGCAACCTTTGCGGGCGGCTCAATTGATCTCAATCGTGACGGTAAGAAAGAGCTAATCTTTGTCAATGATCGTCAGACCGTCGAGGTGCTGGACGGCGCAAGCGGACAGTCTGAAGCCTTGACCTTGAAAGACACCGCAGCCATGACGGTGGCTGGGATGTCTTTTACACCGATACGCATAGGCGATCGGCAGGGCCCAGCCTTTCATGTGGCGAATATTTACGAAGGACAGCAGCCACAAGGCAATCAAATGGCCCCTATTCAGGCTTCAGATTCCAAAACAGGCAGCCAGAAATTTGCTCCTAGCAGCCTGGTGCCTGGCGACGACCATGATGACAGTGATCAGGCGCCCGCTGATCTTCTACTCGCCTATGATCAGCAAACCGGCAGCATTATTGATTTGGCCAATGCTGGACTCCAGGAAGATGGGCGTGAATGGTCTTGGGGATCAGCCGCTGGTGATTTGAATGGCGATGGCTTGGATGATCTAGTGATTACCCATGGTTTACTACCATCAACGCCTTATCCATGCGGCATTCGCTTGTTGATACAGCAGGAAAATGGTGCCTTCACACCAGTGACGGGTATGTCTGGCTTAAACACAAAAGGTCTTTGTGCTCGCTCAGCAGTGCTTGATGATTTGGATGGCGATAGTGATCTAGATCTGCTGGTCAGCAGCGGTCTTGAGCTTCAGATTTTTGAAAACAAGACGAACAAGCCCCCGGCAAACGAGGCGCCCATATGGCAAGGTAAGATACGGGGATTTCTGTCACAGCCCCGCATGTGACATTGCTGACTATCCGCTCTTTAACCCAATTGTTTGGGCGATGTCGGCGCGTAGTTGTTTGCTGGTCTGGGACTTCAATTGGGGGGCGTCGTTTAAGAAGTGCTTTTCGAAGAGCGTCTTTGCCAGCTTGCCATAGCGTTTGCGTAGGGCCTGGGTGCGGCTCACAATATCGGTATTGCTGCGTCGAATGCCGTACAAGCCATCTTCGAATTTTAGCGTGTCCAGATGGGATCGCACGCCCAATAGCAAGCGGTTGACGTCTGGATCCGCCGCCGTTGGGCTGTTGTCTTTGGCGTAATCTGCTTTGTGCCAATATTGATTGGCGATCTTACGCGCCTGGTCCACATCAAGGGCCGCGTTACCGCCTTCCACGCGCTCTGGCGCCATCACAAATGCAATGACTTCCAAGACAGCCAAATCCTTATCGTTTTTGTAATGGCGGGTGCTTAACCAGCGAGCAAACATGGCGGTGACTTAATTTAATGAGCAAATTTGTGTTTATTCCATGCCAGGCCTTGATCAGAGATCGCAAGGGCAAAGCCCTGTTATTTCTATGAATAAATTGGGCGAGCCGTATCTGTAATTGTTTGTGATTTATAGAACGCGACCGCTGGTAAATAACCCATTTGATACAAGATGAGCGCAACAGATAACGGGCTGGGTGAGACGCTCTGAGATCGGAATGGCGTGGGCAGCGTTAGATATCGAGCCCGGCCTTTGCAACCACTTGGGCTTGAACAATCACCCCTTCGGCGGTGTTGATGGTGCTCGGCCCTGGCTGGAAATGTCGTTCTACGAGCCGCCGTGCGTTCCCTTCTTGGCGTTGGCGATATTGCGCCAAGGTGGTCATGGTTTTTGTCGAGTCACGCGCGGGTAGAGGCCAGGGTCGTGGCCGTAGATCGCGGATTGTTGCTTTGAGGAACCGGGCTACCTCTGGATCTTTTGCCACGGGGCTATGGGCCAACGCGTCTTGGGCTTTGCGCACGTGCTCTTGGGCGAGTGTGCCAATGTTGGCAAGGCTCGTGTTGAGCGCCCCATCACGACTATGCTCAACCCCAAGCGAAAAACCTAGAACCTCCAAGGCCGGCAAATCCGACTGATGGGCCAGGTTAAACTGGCGGGTAGACCGGGCAAACATGAGGACCCTCCAAGGGTTTTGATAGTCTTTTACCAGTGATGCCATGGTTGTCAGAAAGCGAGAAAAATAGTCTAGAAAGCTGACGGTTTTTTCATCTTAATAGCTTCTATCCCGTGCCGAGTTAGTCGTGCGGTCGCCTGATAAACCGTTCATATTATCCTGAGGCGTTCGGTCGCACTCATGGGCTTTTTCCCCAGGCTGGGCCGCGCAAAACCACTGAAAATCTGCCGTTTTGATAAAAGCGGACTTAGCGTTGTGGAAAAACATTCGCTGCCATAGAGTGCTGGCTCACGGATTGGCATGACCTGTTCTGGGGCGTGTTGATCGCGGTTTTAAGCAAAGCCGAATGGCAATCCTGGCGCTGGTTCTGGCGCGTGACCTTAAGGAAACCTCACCATGACTGATCTGACCCTCCATGACGTTCGTGTTTATCCATCGAAAGCCGAGCTGAAGCGCGAGGATCAACTGGCTTGGAAGATGGCTGAGGTGGCCGCCGACCCAGTGCCGCTTGATGATGATGTGATCGACATGATCATCAACCGGATCATCGATAATGCCTCGGTCGCCATTGCCTCGGCCAATCGCGGCCCCATTCTGTCGGCCCGCGCACAGGCTGTGGCCCATAAGCGCGATGGCGAGGGTGCGACCTTGTTCGGTGCCCCCCATGATGTGAAGGTCCATGCTGAATGGGCCGCTTGGGCCAACGGGACCGCAGTACGGGAGCTGGATTTCCACGATACGTTCTTGGCGGCCGATTACTCGCACCCCGGCGACAATATCCCGGGCGTACTCGCCGTGGCCCAACAGGTGGGTAAAGATGGCGAAGCCTTGTGTCGAGGGATTGCGACGGCCTATGAACTGCATGTGGCGCTGGTGAAAGGCATTTGTCTGCACAAGCATAAGATCGACCATATTGCCCATATCGGCCCGGCTTGCGCCGCTGGCATCGGCACGTTGCTCGGCCTGCCAACTGAGACGGTTTACCAGGCGATCCAGCAAGGCCTGCATGTGACGGTCACCACCCGCCAATCGCGTAAGGGGGAGATTTCCACCTGGAAAGCTTTTGCCCCCGCCCATGCCACTAAACTGGCGATTGAGGCGGTGGACCGGGTGATGCGCGGTGAGGGTGCCCCATCACCGATCTATGAGGGTGAAGACAGTGTGATTGCCTGGGTGCTTGATGGTCCTGATGCCCATTACCAAGTGCCGCTACCGGCCAAAGGCCAGGCCAAGCGGCAAATCCTCGACACCTATACCAAGGAGCACTCAGCGGAGTATCAGAGCCAAGCGCTGATCGATTTGGCCTTCCGCATGGGCGAGAAGATCGATGATTTCTCCAAAGTCAAAGACGTGCTGTTGCACACCTCACACCACACCCATTACGTGATTGGCACGGGCGCTAATGATCCGCAAAAGATGGATCCGAAAGCTAGCCGGGAAACGCTTGATCACTCGATCATGTATATCTTTGCCGTCGCCCTCCAGGACGGCAAATGGCACCACGTGGATAGTTACACAACCGAACGCGCCAACCGCCCTGATACGGTGGAACTCTGGCACAAGGTGCGAACGGTTGAGGACCCAGAATGGACCCGCCGCTATCATAGCCATGATCCGAATGAAAAAGCCTTTGGCGCCCGCGTGGAAATCACCATGGAAGACGGCAGCAAGATCGTCGATGAGCTGGGCTTGGCCAATGCACACCCATTCGGTGCCCGGCCGTTCAAGCGTGAGCAATATATCGAGAAGTTCAAGACCCTCACCGATGGCTTGATCACCACCGAAGAAAGCGAACGGTTCTTGGAGCTGGTGCAACGCCTGCCGAACCTGTCGGTGGACGAGGTGCGGCAACTCAACGTGGTCATGCCGGAAGGCGATCTGATGGCGCCCGAACAGCATGCGAAGGGCATTTTCTAACAGGCACAGCCTGAAATTACTTAGCAGGTCATCCCGAGGAAAAACGGGAATTCAAGACGCTAGCCTTATGCCGATATTCATTGAGATTCCCGCTTTTGCCGGAATGACGGGGACACAAAAACAAATATCAACAGGGAGAACACCTCCATGCTGCACATAAACACAACGCCGGAACAACGGCGACAGGCCTTCAGGGAGGGGCTGAACAGCGGGAAGCTCTTGCGCTTTCCCGGGGCGATCATGCCGGTGGTCGCGATGCAAATCGAACAAATAGGCTTTGACGGCGTCTATATCTCGGGTGGCGTTATGGCCAATGAGTTGGGCTTTCCCGATCTCGGCATCACAACGATGACCGAGGTGACCCAGAAGGGCTATGGCATTGCCCGGTCCACCAATCTGCCGACGATCATCGATATCGATACCGGTTTTGGCGAGCCTATGAGTGTCGCGCGCACCATCGTGGAACTCACCCAGCTGGGCCTCGCCGGGTGTCATATGGAAGACCAGATCATGCCCAAACGCTGCGGGCATCTGGACAATAAAGAGGTGGTGCCCACCGCCGACATGGTGCGCAAGATCAAGGCCGGGGTGGACGCCAAACCCGACCCCAATTTCGTACTCATCGCCCGCACTGATGCCCGCGCTGTCGAAGGTATGGACAAGACCATCGACCGCATTAAGGCCTATGTGGATGCTGGCGCCGATATGATTTTCCCCGAAGCCATGCGCGATGAACGAGACTTCGAAGCCGTACGCAAGGCGGTGGACGTGCCGCTGCTCGCCAACATGACCGAGTTCGGCAAATCGCGGCTCTACTCCACCGAGGAGCTGACCAATCTGGGCTACAACATGGTGATCTATCCGGTCACCACCCTGCGCCTGGCCATGAAGGCGATTGAAGACGGCCTGACCCAGATCAAGGAAGAGGGCACGCAAGAGAATGTGCTGCCCATGATGCAGCCCCGGTCGCGGCTCTATGAAGTGATCCATTACGAGGATTACAACGAGTTCGACAGCGGGATTTTCAATTTCGATCTGGCCAATAATCAAAGCGGCAAAGCTTAGGCCTAGACGCCCCTAAACGAGAGAGTAAGACCAT
>JBCCBF010000409.1:0-2048 GCA_039814445.1 Pseudomonadota bacterium | reverse complement strand
TAGACCTGTTATTGTTTCTACCGATTAATAAGGGATGGGCATGATGGCGTTGATCTGGAGCACAGATCCGTGGCGCGACGATAATCTGTTTAACAGCGCGGTATGGGCTTATTTAACCGATTACTTTCGTGATCGCCCACGTCTGTTCCAACGGCTTTACGGGCGAATGTGGCAGCGCAATTCGATTTGGATACCAAGCTTTAGCGTCTGGGCGATGCTGGCGGGGCCTGCCTGGTTTGGTTATCGCCGTCACTACGTGGCGTTGGGTATCACCATGCCGCTTTCTAATACCTTGTTAATGATCATGTATTTCAGTGATAGCGCCTTGTTTCTTGCGGTGGCGGTCACCGGCATCATATCGATTTGGGTATTTTGTGGGCTTTATGGCCGGTCGGTGGTGATGGCAGGGGCGGCCCGCTTTATCTCCCGCACCGCAGAGGAACAAGCCGAACCCCTGTTGCAGCGACGGGCCGTGTGGCGCGCTGGCGGTATCGATCACGTGACCGGGACCGGTATGATGGTGATGCAAGCCACCATGCTTTTCCCGATGATTTGGGAATTGGTCCATGGCCCCATACTGCTCTGGCCCTTATTCTAAGAAGCTTGTCTCGTCGCCCACCATAGCACTAACCCCTCTCCCGTATTTACCGCGTGCCCCGGGCATCCACGGGCCAGATATCAACCTGGCCGCTATCATCATGGATGGTGAGGTGATCGGTGAGGTTGACCACCGGGCAGCTATGGTTGGGATAGATGGTCAGCGCCGTACCCACCGGCAGGGTTCCACCATCATGGGCAATCCAGCCATGTTCTTCTGATAGCTTGGTAACGGCGCGGCCTGGATCCTGGCCGGGTGTCTCATCAGCGGTAAACGCCAACCCATGGCCGGTAATCGATTGGTTGCCATGGGGGCCCAAATCGGATGTGAGGGTTTTTGAACCGGCATTGATGATCATATAGCGGTCATTCACGCTGATGATTGTGGCGCTGATCGTCAGGGCAATTTGCGCCCAATCAATAACCCCAATGTTGAGTTGGGTGAGGTCGTTGAACACATAGTTTCCCGGCTTGATCTCGGTAATGCCGGTAAAGTCTTGCTGGGCCCAGATGCTGGGCGTCGATCCCACGCTAATCGCTGTGATGGCGATGCCTTGATCCGCCAATCGTTGCTTGGCCGCCATCATGGTGCTGCGCTCTTGTTCTGCAATCCGGGCGGCGGCATCCCGGTTATCAACCCCATAGGCATGGCCAGCATGGGCGGTCAGGCCCAGAAGATGCAAATGCGGTGTGGCGGTAATTGCAGCCGCCAGATCCAAAAGCGCTGGGCTATCCGCTGCCACCCCACAGCGATCAAGCCCCACATTCACCTCCAAGAATACGGGCAAGGTCAGGTCAAAATCCTGGGCTGCTTGGACGAGGGCGGTGACACCTTCCGGGCTATCAATCGTGCCGATGATCTCGGTTTGGTGCTGTTGGGCCAAGGTCAGGACGGGATGCATGGCGTCGGGATCAATCACCGGGTAGCAGATTTTGATCGATGGTATGCCCGCGCGCATAAAAGGCAGCGCCTCAGCCGGTTTTGACACGGTTAGCCCCACCGCCCCTGCGTCCATTTGCTGGCGCGCCACGGCGACTGATTTATGGGTTTTGGCATGGGGCCGCAACGCCACCCCAGCGTTATCAGCAATCGCCTGCATCTTGGTGATATTGGCGGTTAGGATTGGTTGATCAATCTGGATACAAGCCATGGCTTAGGGGTTTAGTGTGCTTATTTTATGAGGGTGTTTTGATGAACAGGTCGGGGTGTTCTTGCTCATACACAAGGCCATCGCGGGGATACACCGCCGACCCAAAATCATAGCCCCGCGCCACATCATCATTCAGGTCAGAATAGCGGAATATTTGAACAATCCGGCTGTGATCACTGGTGGTGTTTGGGATCGAGCCCCCCTCCCGATCAATCGACACCGTGAGAATCTCCGACTGCGGCACCTCACGCGCTGCGAGCGGGACTTCCGGCAGATCGAGAGGCAGCTCGCGCTCAATTT
>JBCCBF010000432.1:0-1618 GCA_039814445.1 Pseudomonadota bacterium | reverse complement strand
CTAATCAATCACCATGGCGACCAGGCGCCCTTTGACACCACAACCCCAGCGTGCCGCCTCGTTTTAGATGATGGTCTCAGCTTAAAGCAGGCAACCCTTGCGGGGGCGGGCATCGCCATCAATTCGCTTTGGAGTGTCAGGGATGCTTTAAACGCCGGCACTCTTATCCGAGTCCTGCCCAATTTTACTGTGGCGGATGGCACAAAACTTTGGCTGATATACCCGAAGGCTAACGTGCTGTCGGCCAAAGTTCGGGTTTTTATCGATTTCTTACGTGAAGAGATCGGCCAGCAACCGCCTTGGCAATAACCAATTCGTTCTATCTATAAAGGGAAACTGGCTGTTTCTAGCGCCCTTTTGCTATCTCTCATCATCGTTTGCTCGACCATTGAAAGTCACACCCATGTCTCACCCCGCCTCAACCACCACGGCTGACACGGCCGCCACAGAACAGCGATTTGCCGCCTTAGCCGCCGCCATGCGCGCCATCGCAATCGAAGCGGGAATCCTGACGGAACGCATGCGCATGGCCGGCGTGACCCCGGAAACAAAAGAGGATGGCAGCCTGGTAACCCCCGCCGATCGGGCGTCCGAGGCCCTCATTAAAGCAGCGGTAGAGGGCATACGTGATGCTTTTGATGACATTCTGCCCCCCACCACCACCTTTGTGGGTGAGGAAAGCATCGAAGCTGGGGACACGCCCAACACAACCGATGGTCATTTTTTTGTGGTCGACCCGATTGATGCCACGAAAAACTTTGTCCAAGGCACGCCTGGTAAGGATCTCTACACCATCAACATTGCCCTGGTGCTCGACAACACACCTGTACTGGGGGTTATCCATGAGCCGGTCAGTGGTGATTTGATCGCCACCTTAGACCGCACACAATCCGTGTTGTCACGCCCCGGTAAACCAGACACCCCCTTAACACCGGGCGTGAAAGTCGACAGCGAGGGCAAACCCCTGCCCCTGTACCGACGCGGGGCCATGGGCTATGCCGATTTAATCCGCGGCGAGCGCGAGGATATTCACCACGGCAAATCCTATGAATGGGACACTGCAGCCCAAGACGCCATTCTACGCACCGTGGGCGGCTCCATTCGGCGCCATGATGACAACACACGGCTTGCTTACAATAAAGCGGATCAGGGGTTCTTCAACCCGGCCATTAATGGGCGGATGGATGGGGACCAGCCTTAATCGGCGGCGGCCTCTTCCTCTTCTGAACCATGCACTTTTGACGCCAGGGCCGCTTGTAGGAAATCATCAAGATCACCATCCAAAACCGCCTGGGCGTTGCCCTTTTCCACATTGGTGCGCAGATCCTTGATCATCTGATAAGGCTGCAAAACATAGGAGCGAATTTGGCTGCCAAAGGCGATTTCTCCTTTAGCACCATATAACTGCTCCATCTCTGAGCGCTTTTTGTCTTCCTCGATTTGGTAAAGCTTGGCTTTGAGCAGCTTCATCGCTACCTCGCGGTTTCTCAGCTGGCTTCGCTCCACAGAACAGCGAATCTGGATTCCTGTAGGCAAGTGCTTCAGATGAACTGCTGTTTCCACTTTGTTGACGTTTTGGCCGCCCTTACCACCACTGCGAGCAAAGTTAACCTCCACG
>JBCCBF010000430.1:0-1695 GCA_039814445.1 Pseudomonadota bacterium | reverse complement strand
TCCCATCAATCAGCGTCTGGAACTGTGCGCCGGTTAGGGTGGCGCCGGAGAAGCTGACCGTGGCGGTGGTACCAACCACGCCCACAGTAACGCCCAACCCATTGGTGGCGGTGGTCACGCTGTTGCCATCGGTGAGCGCCACATCACTGCCGTCAACGCGGAGGATTTCACTGGCCCCGTCACCCACATTGGTGACAGTCAGGGTCATGGCGTCGATACGGTCCGCTGCCTCTACCGTGCTGGCGCTGACGGTGTTGAACAGATCCTGGGCCCCGCCGCCCTCGGTAAAGGTCGGGTTGCCACCCGTTAGCGCTTAGGATTGGCGCGTCGCTGACATTGGTGTTGCTGACGGTGACCGAACCACTCGTCGTGCCAGGGTTGGCACCCGTCCCTTGGGCATTGCCGCTATTGCCGTCGCTAAAGGTCCAGTTGATTTGCACAGTGGCCGCGGGGTCGTTGCTATTGTTCGAATAGCGGATCGCCTGCATCACCTCATTGACCAGGGCACGGCTTGGGACCACCGTGTTGTCTTCAAAGGCAATTTGCAGTTGTCCAGTGGCACCAGTATTGGCGATTTGAGCGATAATCTGCCCACCCGCGGAAATGGTACCCCCGCCATCTGGGCCACCGGCCACGGTCAAATTACCACCGCTGACCAGGCTAAAGATGTCTTGGCTATTAGCTCCGCCATTGCGGACCAGTGACAGCGACGCGCCATCATACTGGCCATCACCGCCATTTAGCGCATCCAGCTCCACATCACCAATGGTTACATTGGCGTCAAGTATCTGGGCCGCGCCACCCTCGATATAAGTGGGCGTGCCATCGAGCCCGGTGAATACTGGCAAACTGTTTGACATGTTTCTTATCCCCAAAACATCTTACGCCAGTACGTACCTGATGTTTAGGGAAACACGAAACACTACTTTTCGGGTAGGGGGATGAACTCATCATGGTCATCAGGCGGCAGGGCGAATTGGCCATTGGCCCAATCGCCCTCGCGCCAGGCTTGTTTGGCGGCTTCGATCTTGTCCTTGTTCGACGCCACGAAGTTCCACCAGATATAGCGCGGGCCGTTGAGGGTCTCGCCACCCAGCAGCATGATCCGGCTGGCCTGGTTGGCTTTCACCGTGATCTTATCGCCGGGCCGGAATACCATCATTTGCCCGGCCGTAAAGGCCTGGCCCGCGATCTCCACCTCGCCGGAGACCACGTAGATGCCGCGGTCCTCATGCTCATCAGGCAGGGGAAAGCGCGCGCCGGGTTCCAGCACAGCATCCAGGTAGAACATCTCAGAAAAAGTCTTCACCGGTGCGGTCTCGCCATAGGCCGAGCCCAGGATCAAGCGCATCTTGTTCCCGCCATCCTGGATCACCGGTAGTGCCGCCTTGGGTTGGTGTTCAAAGCCGGGATCGGTGTCTTCGTGGTCCTCGGGCAGGGCGACCCAGGTTTGGATGCCGAACAGCTTATTGCCCGGGTTCTCGCGGGCGGCGTTCGATGACCGCTCGGAATGGCTGATGCCTTTACCCGCGATCATCCAATTCACGGCACCGGGGCGGATCTCCATGGAGGTACCCAGGCTGTCTCGGTGATACATGGAGCCATCATATAGATAACTCACGGTAGCGAGGCCGATATGGGGGTGGGGGCGCACATCGATCCCCTGGCCGGTAATGAACTCCGCGGGCCCCATCT
>JBCCBF010000166.1:0-6186 GCA_039814445.1 Pseudomonadota bacterium | reverse complement strand
GAGCTCGGTCGTGCACACCGGCGTGTAGTCGCCGGGGTGCATGAACACGGCTGGCCGACCCAGCGCGCTAGCTGATCCTGACCCTTGTTAAACGCCCGCACCACCTGGCCGCCATTGCGGCCCGAGGCCCCCCACCCCACGCGGTTGGCTTCAACCACCAGCACATCATACCCCTTGGCCGCCAGATCAAGGGCTGCCGATAACCCGGTATAGCCCGCGCCCACGATACAAACATCACAGGTCCGATCGCTGGTCACGGGTGCCCGCGCTGGTGTGCCCGACAATGCCGGGGCCGTGCTCGCGTACCACGAGGGCGGGTGGTCGGGCATATCGCGGTGGTAATTGTACATGGGCGTGCGGAGCGTGATGTATCTTTGGTGGTGATGCGTATGGAGTGGGCGTGCGGCGATTTCAGCCTTGTTCTTGCGGGTGATCTCGCTAGCTTGCAAAGGATGGATCGTCGCTGGTCGATTGATACCTTAAAGATGCCCTAGATTTTGAGAACGTGACACTACCATGGCCCTACCTACTGATTTCAACGATTTGGTTGAAACCCTCGAATTCCTTGATGATTGGGAAGAGCGCTACCGGTTTATCATCGATTTGGGTAAAGATTTAGAGCCGAAGCCGGAGGCCGCGTATAACCAAGCGAATATGGTCAAGGGGTGCATGAGCCAAGTGTGGCTGACCCATGAGCCGCGCGAGGTGGAGGGTCGACGGGTTATTCATTACAACGCCGATAGTGATGCCCATATCGTCAAGGGGCTTATCGGTGTCTTGATGGTGCTTTATTCGAATAAGACCCCCGATGAGATTCTCGCGGTTGATGTGGATGAGGCGTTCAAACAATTACAACTAGAAGAGCATCTCAGCGCCAACCGCCGCAATGGCTTTTTCTCGATGATTGACCGGATCAAAACCGTGGCGAAAATTGAACAACAATCTTCATGACATGACGATCTGAACGCGACGGCCTGAGCGGTTAAAGGAATAATCGCCGTTGGTTTGCGTTGAAGATGCATGCGTATTATTGGGCTTATCGGAGGGGGGTTAAGTAAAGCGATAACCAGGTGGTAAGTGTTGGCCCGCATATCCAGCCTTGTCCAATAATTGGTCGTAAAGAGCGTTGCCTTCAATTAAATCGAGCAGCTTTTTCTGCATGACCTTATCGGCTGGTGAGTATTGCTTAGCACCCGTGCCTTGTTCATCCCCGGTCATATGGGTATAGCGCAGGGCTTTTTCAGCATAGCCCGGATCAAACGGCGCCTTGATGGCATCGGTAAGCTGCTCAATCACGGCAATCGGGTTCTGGCGATACGCCTCATACTGGAGGATTTCACCGGTGAGGCCATCGAGAAATGCTTGGTAGTTCTGCAAATAAAGCGTGAAGCCCCCTGGCCCTTCATATTCGGGGTGCATTTGACCCATGTTGCGCATGAATGAGATGTAACTGGCAAAAGGGTGGCGGATAATCGCGGCGCGGTGTAGGTCAAACTGATGTTTGAGCGTGTTGTAGACGCTGAACTCCTGGCTATTGCCTTCGGCCCCGAAATAGAAAAAATCCATATGGGGCCAGTCGCGGATCACCGGGTATAGCCCGCGATCATGGGCGCGATTGAGGACGTCAATGATATTGTCTGGCGTATTTGGTCCTTGGGCTGTGGCCACAATGGCGTGGGATTCTTCAGGGCTATAGAATTGAAACCACAGCCCGGCTTGCATCTGAATATTGAAATTAAAGTTTAGCGGGGCGTGGGTATATTTGAGCGAGAGATTGGGGCCGTCACCATGGATCTCACTGAACAACGCCACCTGCTCCATCGCGGCTATCTGACGACAAATAATGGTCGCCCCACTGCGCGCTAAAGCGTGGATCATGCCCACAGATTGTTTGCTCATGGAAAACTCGAATGCTGCTGTCAGGTCGTCCGTAAATACCAATCGTAATCGATCGGTGGGACCGCCCCCATATACCGGGCTAGCTCGTTGCGCTTGATCGCCATATAGGTTTTGACGAACCGTTCACCGAAATAGCGGCGGGCAAAGTCACTATCATGGAAGTCGTCAAGGGAGTTGTTCCAAGTGGGGGCGCGGTTGCTGTCTAGGCGTTCATAGGCATTGCCGCTGATCGGTTGTGGCGGTTCGATGTCATGGCTCATGCCGTAATGCATCCCCGCTAGCATGGCGGCAAGCACCAAATAGGGGTTGGCATCGGCCCCCGCCACCCGGTGTTCAACCCGCCGGGCACCTAAGGGCACGCGCATGGCCACGGTACGGTTGTTGTACCCCCAATGGGGGGCCATGGGGGCGTATGAGCCTGGGACCATTCGGCGGTAGCTATTGCCATGGGGCGCAAAGATGGCCATGGCGTCGTTCATCGTCTGGCACAGCCCGCCAATGGCGCTCAAAAAATGAGGGGCGCGGTGTTTCTTATCCACATCGGCAAAGATATTTTCCCTGTTTTCATCCTCGATAGAGCAATGAATATGCATGCCATTGCCTGCGAGATCCGGGTGTAGCTTGGCCATGAAGCTTGCTTCCAGACCATGGGCCTCGGCCACACCCTTGACCAACCGCTTGAACAAGATGGCCTGGTCTGCGGCTTTAAGTGGGTCTTTTACATGGTTGAAGTTGATCTCAAACTGGCCGGGGCCATATTCGGCGATCGCCGTGGTGGCCGGTATGCCCTGGAGCTTAGCGGCGGCATAGATGTCATCGATCACCGGCTCAAACTGGCCTAGATCATCCATGGAATAGCATTGGGTGGTGTTTAATCGTTGCCCGGTTAGGGGGGCGGCAGGACCGATGGGGGTGGGGTTTGCCTCCCCCGACAGGCGCCAGGTGGGGTCGAGTAAGAAGAACTCAAGCTCAATGGCCACCACCGGGTATTGTTTTTCCTGGTGAAATTTCTCAACAACGCGGGCCAGGGCGTTACGGGGCTCCACGGCCATGGGCGTGTCATCGGTGTCGCGCATGGTGATCATCACCTGGGCGGTGGGCCGTGTGGCCCAGGGCACCAAAGCCAGGGTATGGGGCAGGCCAGCGCAGATCCGGTCGGCATCCCCGTCGCGCCACACCAGGCCGGTGCCTTTCACATTCTCGCCGGTCACATCCAGGGCGTACATGGAGCCGGGCAGGGAGACCGAATCCTTTGCCAGTTTTGTCAGATCCTGGGCCGGCAGTTTCTTGCCGCGCATCACCCCGTTCATGTCTGGCATCAACAAATCAATATGGCCGTCGCCTTCGATCAAGGCGGGGTGCTCATCTAAAAACGCTTGGTATAGATCGGTGTCGGGGGCGGTCATATGGTTCATTATCCGGGCAACTCAGTGATCTCATCGGTCTTGCTGGCCGATGTTTTATCCAACCATGGGTTACGATCGTTCATCATGGTGCTGGTCATGTGACAGTCATCAATATGGTTGGCAGTTGTGCCCGGAACTGTAAAGCCGCAAAGGAAGCGATTATGCTGTTTGCCATAATGTTATCCCGTGATGTGGTGCCCTATGCCTTTCGACATGTCGATCTCTGACAAACAGCTCTTGGGTGATTTTATCCGTGCCCATGGTATTACCGAGGTGGAATGCCTTATCCCTGACATGTCTGGTGTGGCGCGCGGTAAGATCTTGCCGGCTGAGAAATTCTTGCAAGCCCTCGGTACCAACGGTTTGCGCCTGCCGGAATCTGTCTTTGTCTCCATGGTGAACGGCGTTTATCCCGAGACCGAAACCATCACCGACCGGGCCTATATTGACGTTTACATGCAGCCCGACCCCAGCACGATCCGGATTGTGCCCTGGTACCGGGAG
The DNA here is from genome assembly GCA_039814445.1 of Pseudomonadota bacterium. GTDB lineage: Bacteria > Pseudomonadota > Alphaproteobacteria > TMED2 > TMED2 > TMED2. The sequence continues at coordinate 2,377 of JBCCBF010000166.1, read as the reverse complement.
CCCACGGCCCAAGTGATCTGTGATTGTGTTTACCGAGATGGCACGCCGGTTGATATCTCCGCCCGCCATATCTTGCGCCGAATATTGGCTTTGTACCAAAAGCGCAAATGGCGATGCGTGGTGGCGCCCGAGTTAGAATTCTACCTGGTGGCCACCAATAAAGACCCAGATTCACCACTGGAACCACCGGTGGGCCGGTCCGGGCGGCAGGAATTCGGCGCGCAGGCTTTTGGCATTGATGCGCTCAATGAATTCGATCCGATCTTTGAGGATGTCTACGATTATTGTGAGGCGCAACAGATCGACGTGGACACCATGAACCACGAAGCGGGGGCGGCCCAGATTGAGATTAACTTCAATCACGGCGACCCGCTCGCCCTGGCTGATCAGGTGTTTTTATTCAAACGCACGGTGCGCCAAGTGGCGATCAGCCATGGGGTTTACGCGACCTTCATGGCCAAGCCCATGCAGGGCCAGCCAGGCTCCGCCATGCATGTACACCAATCGGTGGTGCACACCGACACCGGGGACAATATTTTCAGCACCAAGAAAGGGAAGAACAGCAAGGCGTTCTTGTCCCATATCGCGGGGTTGCAAAAATTCTTGCCCGCGGCCATGCCGATGTTCGCGCCCAATGTTAATTCCTATCGCCGTTTGCGGCCCGATAGTGATGCGCCGATCAATGTCCATTGGGGGCATGACAACCGCACCACGGGTTTTCGCATCCCGTTATCGGAAGCGTCAGCCCGTCGGGTTGAGAACCGGGTGGCTGGTGCCGATGCCAACCCGTATTTGGCCATCGCCGCCTCGCTCGGTTGTGGTTATCTGGGCATGACCCAAAAGCTGATCCCGACCGATCCGATTACGGGCTCGGCTTATCGCTTGGCCTTTTCGCTGCCCCGGCACCAGTTCGATGCCCTGGGTAAATTACGCCAATCGAAGCCCCTGCGGGAATTGTTTGGTGAGCGTTTTATTGACGCTTTAGAACAGGTGAAATACGCCGAATACGATGCGTATCAGCAAGTTATCAGCAGCTGGGAACGGGAATTTTTGCTGTTGAATGTGTAGGCATGCCATGGGCTTTGCGGGCGGGCTTTGCCAGTAGGCTTTGACGGTGGGCTTGGCGGGTGGCTGGCTCTCGCCTGCTACCGTCGCGGGCCGTTGGCGGGGCAGCTGGGCCAGACGGGGGAACGGTTCAGATCCGGTGGCGGCGGCTTGCCTGTCTCTTTTGGTGCTGAAGTCTGGTCAGCATCCCCCGTTTTTTCTGAAGGGGTGACGGCCTGTGCGGTCTCTTGGCCAAGCTTCCTGCGTTTCCACCGGGCAATGCTTTCTTTGGCGGTGGCGCCTGATTTCGGCCCTTCGGCTAAGATATCGCGTATCTCAGCCGCGCATTTCCCGCAGCCTGGCTTTTGCCCATGCTTTTTGTAGACCTCGCCCACGGTTCGCGCGCCTTCATCATCGATCAGTTTTTCGAGCTTACCTTCGCCAATCCCGGCGCAGTTGCAGACATACATGGTGATACAGACTTGGGGTGGGTGATGTCGTTACCATGTGGGTCGCCTATGAAAGATGCGAATGATTTTCAATTGGCGGGGTAGGATATGGGGCAGCAAGTATTGGCCCAAGCCTCGGTTTAGGTGAACACTAGAAGCTTGATCGCCAGGCTCACCATGACAATGCCCACAGCCAAATCAAGCACACGCCAAGCCTGGGGGCGGGCGAAGATAGGGCGCAGCAAACCAGCGCCGTAACCAAGGCAAAAGAAAAACACAAAGGACGCGGTGACGGCGCCGGCACCAAAGATCATCTCGCGCCCCGGATATTGCGTGGAGATTGACCCTAACAAGACCACCGTATCCAGATAGACATGGGGGTTGAACCAGGTGAGGGCCAAGGCAGTACCCAGGATCCGGCGGGCTTGTACCGGTGTGCCATCGGCGGGGATTAAGGCCCCGTGATGGCGGATGGCGGACCATAGGCTGCGTAATCCATAGGCGATCAAGAACGCTGCACCCCCATACCGAAACACCGGCTCAATCCACGGATTAACGGCCACGAGGGTTGAAAACCCAGCCACGCCCGCGCTGATTAGCAGCGCATCAGACAGGGCGCAGGCAAAGCACACCATCGCCACATGCTCACCCCGCAAACCTTGGCGTAACACAAAGGCATTCTGGGCGCCGATGGCTAGAATTAAGCTAAAGCCAAGCAGGAAGCCGGGGATGAAAGCGCTGGTCATGGGATAGCTCGGGTCCGGTAGGGTGGAAGGGCTTGTCACGCAATTAGTGGTTAGGAAACCAGTGGTCAGGCAACCAGCGGCTCAACAGTCGATGGTCTCACCGCTCACACGCGACACAACTCATAGATAGTCATGACT
>JBCCBF010000312.1:0-3373 GCA_039814445.1 Pseudomonadota bacterium | reverse complement strand
TGGGATTTCAAAATCATGGGCGTTGGCCACATGGGCATCCACACCCGCATCCCGAGCCGCGGCCACCATATCGGGATCAGCATCAATGCCAATCACTCGGGCGCCGGTCTCCATGATCTTTTTGGTCAGCGCGCCATCACCACATCCAATATCGATGATGGTTTCATCCGCTTGTGGGGCGAGCAAATCCACGGCGCCGATTCCTAAATCAGAGACAAACCGCGCCGTTTTTGCGTAAGCTTCAGCGTCCCATTTCTGTTCAACCATGGATTCCAATGTCCGTTTCCATCACCGAATAGAGGCCCTGTTATGATGCGTGTTTATTGGCAAACACGAGAACGTTACGACGATAGCGCTTAATGTCGCGTTGAAGCACACACGAAAAAAGCCAGTTGAACAACCAAAGGTGATCACAAGAAAACCAGCTATGTCGTGACGTCAGCCCGTCAAGTCATTGGCCATCAGCTCGTTGCTGGGTCCATAGAACACGGATTATAGGGTTGCCTGTGCCGTTGCTATGAATGCCAATAAAGCATATCACCACATGATAATGATCACGGCACCGCCATGGTGGGTGCCTGCTTATGAAAAGCCAAGGAAAAGGCTAAGGAACTGTCATGACTGATTTTGAAAACAATCCGTTTCGCACGCCACGGGACCCTGACGCTGCCGCCCGCGCCGCGGCGCGAACCGAGGCACGTGAAGCGGCCATGGCAAAGGCTGTAGGCGAACCGCCACGGCCCCCATCAGCCACTAGTTCCGCTGCCACCACCCCAGGATCAGGCATGGCAGGTTCAGCCACGGCCGGGGCATCACAAACCAATGGCAGCCGCCGCGGTGGTTTTTGGGCCTTTGGACGGTTTGTGGTGGCGACAATTGTCCTGCTCTTTGCCGGGCTTGGCATGATGGTTTTTGCCACCGTGGTGGGTTTGGTCACCAGCCTGGGCAATATCGAAGCGCCCGTGGCACCATCGCTACCTGATGAGATCACCCTGTCCTTTGCCTTGGCCCAGCCCATGACTGAAAGCCGCGCGGGCGGTGGTTTGGCAAGCCTGGTTCGGCGCACCCCCACGGTGCCCGAATTCGTCACCATCATCGATGCCGCGGCCGAGGATGACCGGGTGCAAGAATTGGTCATGCGGATCGAGCCCATGCCCATGAGCCTCGCCCATGTGCAAGAGATGCGCGCCGCTATCTCCCGGTTCCGCGAGGCTGGTAAGACCGCCCGTGTGTTCAGTTTCTCCATGGGTGATTTCACTGGTGGGACCGGCCCATATTATCTGGCCAGCGCGTTTGATGAGATCTGGTTGCAGCCCGTCGGCGGGCTCGCCCTCACCGGCATCGGCACGGAAATGCCTTTTGCCGCTGATTTGCTCGCGCGGTTCAACGTGGAATTTGAGTCCTTCCAGCGCGAAGAGTTCAAAAACCTCATGGCCCAATACACCGAAAGTGACATGCCCCCAGCCCAGCGTGAGGCCATGGAGGATTTGATTGGTGATCTCTATGACCAATTGGTCGATGACATTGCCGCCGATCGTGGCTTGCCTCCGGAGACCGTGAAAGCGCTGATCGATCAAGCCCCGTTAACCGCGAATATGGCATTGGAGGGCGGGCTTATTGACCGCGTTGGTTATCGTGATGAGTTCTTAGAGGATGCGGCGGGCGAGGTCGTGTCCTTGGTGGCGTATGGTGAGCAACTCGCCATACCCACAGCGAAAGAGAACGGCATTGCGTATATCCAAGCGACCGGACCGATTATGCAGGGCCTCGACAGTGAATCAGCCTTGTTCAGCGGCAACATGCGGACCCATTATCTGGACCGGGTGTTAAGCGATGTGATCGATGATGACGCGATCAAGGCGGTCGTCTTCCGCTTGGATAGCCCCGGCGGATCACCGGCCGCTTCAGAATTCGTCCGCCGGGCCCTGACCCGGGTCAGTGATGCGGGCAAGCCTGTGGTGGTTTCCATGGGCCGGGCCGCCGCCTCAGGCGGTTACTGGATCGCCACCGGGGCCGATGCCTTGGTCGCCCAGCCCGGTACGATCACCGGTTCCATCGGTGTGGTGGCGGGCAAACCGAACCTGGAGCAGTTTTGGGAAGAATGGGACGTGAACTGGGTGGAGATTTCACGCGGGGATAATGCGCGGATCATTTCACCCAATCAACCATTCGATGCATCAGACCGGGCCGCCATGGATCGCTCTTTGGACGACATCTATGATAGCTTCTTGGCCCGCGTGGCTGAGGCCCGGGGGTTCAGTGTTGATGAAGCTCGGGCCCTTGCCAAAGGGCGGGTTTGGACGGGTCGCCAAGCATTTCAAGTGGGGCTTGTTGATGAATTAGGCGGCATTGAAACCGCCTATGATCGGGCAATTGCCGCCGCCGGGCTGGAACCACAGGATGCGACTTTGGTCCCCTATCCTCGCCCTTCTGGTCGGTTTGAGACGGTATTTGAGCTTGTGACCAGCCTGGGCGGCATTATGGACGGGTTCCAGATCCTAAGCGATGTGGGACAGCTGGCGAAAAACAGTGGCGTCACCGATACCCTAGAGCTGCTACAGGATCCCAACCTGGCCAGCACGCCCGATGTGATGACACGCTGATCCTGGCCGTTATCCGATTTGGCAAACGGGTCCCGTACTGGCGCGTCCCTGGCTGAGAGACAACTTACTTGTTGCTCGCTTGCTTATGGGCAACCAGAAGGAATTCGCGGTTCCCCTCAGGCCCCGTAATCGGGCTTGGGGTGATGCCTGTGACCTGCCAATGGGGCTGGGCCTCGATCCATTGGCGCATCTCATCACAAACGGCTTGATGCAATGCGGGGTCACGCACCACGCCCTTCTTGCCCACCTGGTCCCGGCCCACTTCAAATTGCGGCTTGATCAACGCGACCAAAACGGCGGTGTCTCTCGTTAACGCCAAGGCCGCCGGCAAGACCGTGCGCAGCCCAATAAAGCTGGCATCACAGACCACCCAATCGGCGGGGCTGGTGATCTCGTGATCACTCAGATGCCGGGCATTGGTTTGTTCGAGCACCACTACCCGGTTGTCTTGCCGTAATTTCCAAGCCAGCTGCCCACGGCCCACATCCACCGCAAAAACCTGAACCGCCCCGTGCGCCAACAGCACATCGGTGAACCCACCGGTGGATGCACCCACATCAATGCAAACGGCCCCGGTGGGGTCCAGGTCAAAGGCCTCAAGCGCCTGGGCGAGCTTCAGCCCCCCGCGTGATACCCAAGGATGGTCCTGACCGCGCAACACTAAGGGCGCGTCCACCGCTAGCATGTGCCCCGGCTTCTGCACCCGGCTTTCCCCGGTAAAAACCAGCCCCGCCATAATGACCGCCTGGGCCCGGCTACGGCTCTCGACC
>JBCCBF010000301.1:0-3537 GCA_039814445.1 Pseudomonadota bacterium | reverse complement strand
GTCGTGGCCGGGGTGATCCGGTCCACCATGCTGTTTGGGAAACTGGCGTTCTTCGCAATCCAATCGGCCAGGGCTGGGTCGCGCTTGGTGGCAAATTCAATCACCAAATCCCGGGTCAGGCTGCCATTCTTCTGGAGATTATCACACGACATAACGGTGAAGGCTGGCAGGCCTTCTTCACGGCGACGCCAGAGGCCTTCTACCACATAGCCGATCGCGGTTTTGGGCCGCTTGGGCATCATCAAATCCGCGGCCACATCGCTGCGGTTGGTATCCAGCTTACCGGTTGCGGGGTCATGGCCATAGCCGCGTTCGGTGACGGTTAGAGACACGATTTTGGTGTTTTCATCAGCCATTTGGCTTAACACGCCGCCCGGGTCGGATGGGGCGTGCATAATTTTGGCGATCGAGCCGATAATGCGGGCCTGGTCATGGCCCTCATCGCGGGTCACGACCGTGTACAAATTATCCTGGCCTTTAAGACGGCGGCATTGGATTTCGTCATGGGGCAGGGCGCCTACGCTGCATATCCCCCAATGCTCAGCATTCTCGGGCGCTTGGTTGAACAGATCATCGGCATAGACCGTTTGATGCGCACGGTGGAAGGCGCCCAGGCTGATATGAACAATACCGGGGCGCAAGTTCGCACGGTCATACTGGGGCGTGGCAATGGATGCGCTCAATTGCGCCAGATTGGCGGCTTTGAGTTTGACGCTGGTCACCGTCGGGCCTTCATGGATCGTGGGTGCGACAAGATCCCGTTAATGGGGTCGCTCAGAAAATGATGGAGGGCTTATGCCACGGCCTGGGCGCGGTTGCAAAGCTATCAACGCAGCCATTGTCCATAACCTCGGGGATGAGGCTAGCGGGATGGCCCTGGTTTTGGTGGCTCGGTACCGGGTGTTGAGGGCGCGTCGCCGCCGCGATCGGCTGCCACAACTTGTGGGGTCGGCAGCTCATCAAGACGCATGGTGACTGAACGCACGGCGGATAACGCACTGTCCTTATTCATGGTGTCTAGCGCTTGGATAACCTTGCGCCGCACGGCGCTACCTTCCGCCCCAAAAGAGGCCAGGTTTAAACCAACCGCGTCAAACAGCTTGTCCGGGTTCTCAGGGTTGGCGCGGGCGATTTCTTGCAACTCAGCCGCGCGCGGATCGCTCACCGTATAAAGCCGGCCGGTATCCGTGAGGCCAACAGTCATCTCATCGGACGTTCTGGGTGTCGCGTGGCCTGGGGCCTCACCGGCCACAAACCGGACCCAGCCAGCAGCGGCCACGGATAAGGCATCATTTGGCGTGCCTTTCTTGATCGAATCCGTCAGGGCATCAAAAAGCCGTGGGTGCACCTTCTTTGAGGTGTCATTGGCGAGGCGGTCGACACTATCGGTCATGCGCGGGTTACTAAACCGTTCGGCGAGATCATCGGCATAGACCTGCATATTGGTGCCGGGGATCGGGTCGATGGTGGCCGCCACTTCAGACATAAACCGTTTGGTAAACGCACCCATATCTTGGTCAGCCATGCACTGATCCACCGTCTCGAAACCCGCCACGCGGCCCAAGGCGCCCATCATCATATGGGAGCCGTTGAGCATTTTGATTTTGGCGGCTTCAAAAGGTTTGACGTCATCAACGAATTTGACGCCGGGCACATCCTCCAGAGGGGGCAAGGTGGTCGCATCGCCCACATTCTCGATGATCAATTGACGGTATGGCTCGGCAGATATGGCCGCCTCGTCCCGCGCGCCTAAATTAGCCTCTACTTCGTCCTTAAACTCAGCCGTGGGCGCGGGCGTAATCCGGTCCACCATGGTGTTTGGCGTGGCGATTTGATCGAGAACGGCGGCGCTGTCATCACCCGTCAGGGCGGCATATTCAGTAAGCTTGCGTTTTAAGAAGTCACCATTGCCAGGTATGTTGTCGAGGGATACCGCGGTGAATGGCTCGACACCCCGTTCAGCGCGTAATTTTGCGGCTTCTATAATGCAGCTATGGATCGTTGGCGGCGCATCGAGTGATGCGATCTGATCAGCGCTCGGTAAGTCATATCCCTGCTGGGTCACGGTCATGGTGACCACTTTAGTATCCGGGTTGGCCATGCGTTCGATTACGGCATTGGGGTCTTCGGGTGCCACCAGGCTTTCTTTCACCACATCCACCAGCTGGGTGTGGTCGCCATCAGCCCGCCGCTCAGTAACGGTGTATAAGCCGTCCTGGGGTTCCAGCTCATCACGGCGATTGCCTGACCGCATGGAAACAGCCGATACGCCCCAATCCCCTTTTTGCGGGGCGGCGATATCATTAAGGAGCGTCCCCAAATGCGCGCTGGCAAAACCACCCCAACCTAGGTGCACAAGCCCTACTTTGCTGCCAGTGCTAAGGTTAGCTGTATCAACAGCGCCGGCGCGCGTACTGGCTGCAATAGTGCCATCCTCAGTGCTGCCTGATGTATTAGTAATTTTTTTGGCGGTTTCGTGGTTTAAACGGGGTGCCATAGATACTCACTGTTGACGCTTCGGGCGGATTGATTGGCTCAATCGCGTTTATGGTTTCCTCGATCACATGGGGTGATCAGTGGTGTTATTATTATATGTTGCACCACTTTTATATTGGCATTGTCGCTGGGCGTAGCGAAAGGGGCTAGTGCTATTATTGTTCGCATGCATCTGGATGATTTAAGTACCTATTCAGTATAAATAAACGAAGGCAAGCAAGCCAGTGCCAAGGATGAGGCGGTAGATAACGAACGGCATGAAGCTGGCTTTCTCCAACCAGCGCATCATCACCGCGATGGCCGCGAAGGCTGACAGGGCCGCGAGCATGGCGGCAACAGCTAAATCCGTCCCGAACCGCCAGGAACCGGCCTGGTACACATCAATCAAGCCCAGGACGGCAGCCCCGCCAATGGCTGGGATGGATAATAGCATTGCAAAGCGGGCGGCCTCGGGGCGTGAATACCCGATAAAGCGTGCCATCGTCATGGTAACGCCAGACCGGCTTGTGCCGGGGATCAGCGCCAAGACCTGGGCGAGGCCGATGAGCAACGCATCAAACCGGTCCATTTGTCCGACAGACTTACGCCGGGCGCCTAACCAGTCAGCGAGGCCCAGGAGCAAGCCAAAGATTATGGTGGCAATGGCAATCATCTCCATGGATCGCAAACCGCTAGGCACCAGGCTGTGAAGGAAAAAGCCCGCGATAATAATAGGGATTGAGCCCAAGATCACATGCAGGGTTAGTTTCGCCTCAGCCGACCCGCGTTTGCGCCCCATTAAATGCACGGCCCCTCGCGGCAGCTTCAACGTGTCACGCCAAAAATAAACGCAGACCGCGATCAAAGAGCCAAAATGCACGGCAATATCAAACAGTAAACCTTGGTCAGGGACACCCAAGACGGTGGGGGCCAGCACCAAATGGGCACTGGAACTGACCGGCAAGAATTCGGTGATGCCCTGGATAAGAGCCAGAATCGCAAGGTGCCAAAGGGGCATGGTCAGGGGCATGAAGTACTATCCGCTACGGCAGGGGGGGGGCG
>JBCCBF010000410.1:0-2041 GCA_039814445.1 Pseudomonadota bacterium | reverse complement strand
CGGGATATCGGCCGGGATCTGGCCCCCTTGGCCACGGCCATCGATGAAATGCAAACGCGCCTCGACAGCATGGAAAATGAAACGGGTGGGTCTAATCGCCCCAGTCGTCAGGTGAGCCTGGTGCTGGCGGTGGGTAACCTCGCCAGTGCTGTGCGAACTAGCAGCCCCTATGCCAGCGAGCTGGCGGCCGTGCCCGGCTTGTTGCCACCCGGGGCTGGGGCCGGCGATGTGATAGCGACCCTGGATGCTTATGCAGATAGTGGCGCGCCCACCGCAGCCCAGCTTACCCAGCAATTTGCTGGCCTGACGGGCCCGGCCTTGCAAGCTATTCACCTGAATGATCAGCAATCCACCCTGGAACAAGCGCTGGGTCAATTACAGGCCCTCATCACCGTGCGGCGCAGCCCGGGGGAAGTGGAAGGCGATGACCCACCCGCCCTGTTAGCCCGGGCTGAGCATCGGCTGCGCAATGGCGATGTGTCGGGTGCCTATGGTTTGACTGAGCGCCTACCTGAGCCAGCCCAAGAGGCGCTCAATGCCTGGCGCGAACAAGCCTTGGCCCGCATCACCGTGGATCAAGCCATCGATCAATTGATTGGTCTGGCCGCCAGCACCAGTGCGGGAGGGCAGTAAATGCTTAAAATTCTGAGCTATGCTCTCAAAATCGCCATTCTGGTGGCTGTTGGTTATTGGCTCGTAGAGCATCCCGGCCAGGTGACGTTGGAATGGCAAGGATATTTGATTGAGACCTCCACCCCCGTGGCGTTCTTAGCGTTGTTGTTCGGCATTGCGGTGATCGCGGTCATCTATCATCTCTATCGCAAATTATTGAACATGCCGGGTATCTGGGGCCTTAAACGCGGCATCACCCGACGCGGCAAGGGTTATGAAGCCTTGACCAAAGGCTTGATCGCCGTGGCTGCCGGGGATGGCACCATGGCGCGGAAACAAACTGAAAAAGCCCGTAAGCTGCTTAATGACGCGCCCTTGACCTTGTTGCTGGCCGCCCAAGCAGCCCAGCTCAATGATAACCATAAGGAAGCGCAAGAAAGCTTCCGCCGGATGCTTGATCAGCCCGAGCTAGCATTTTTCGGGGTGCGAGGTTTGTTGACCCATAGCTTGCGCCAAGATGGCCGCCGGGATCCCCATGGCGGTGTGAACCGTGAAGCCTTAACCTTGGCCCGGAAAGCCTTCCGCCTGGAGCCGAGCAGCCCCTGGGTTGTGGAAACCCTGTTTGATCTTGAAATGCTGGCCGAGGAATATGACCGCGGCTTGGGTCTGGTGGATCAAATGCGTCGGGTTGGCTTGATCGATAAGGCGACCGCCACCCAACGGCGCGGTGTTATCTTTTTAGCCCGCAGCATGACCGCTGAGCGCCGGAATCGTGAGCGTGACGCCATGACCTTCGCCAAGAAGGCAGCCAAACTCGCCCCCGGTTTTGCACCCGCCGCCATGCGCTATGCTGGGCTGTTGCATAATGCCGGGAAGAATCGCAAAGCCTACGCCACGATAGACAAGGCCTGGCAGATTAATCCGCACCCGGAACTAGCCGCCTTATGGCTGGCATATTCACCCTATGAAGAGCAGGAAAGCCAACTGACCTGGATGCGTCGATTGTGCAGCAATAACGGCATTGAAGACCATATTGCTCTCGCCCCCTTGCTGCTGAAAAACGGCATTTGGGATGAGGCACGTAAACGCCTAACCAGCGCCTATGAGGCCGGTGGCGGCAGCCGGGCCTTGCGGATGCTGGCGGATCTGGAGATCAAAGAATCCAACGATACCCTGGCCGCCAGCCAATGGCTGGATAAGGCAGGCCAGGCGGCCCCGTCACCATGCTGGGTATCCCTGAAAACCGGTGCCACGCAGAATGTGTGGACGCCCTTTACTGACGATACCGGTCATTTCGATGCGCTGGATTGGTTGGTGCCTGCCCCTGCTGGTACCGCCGCCCCCTCCTTGCCCGCGCCATCGAAACCCGCACCCCTGCCACTTAATCCACCCGCAGCGCCCGTGACAATCGACGCCGAAGTGGCCGAGG
>JBCCBF010000187.1:0-5779 GCA_039814445.1 Pseudomonadota bacterium | reverse complement strand
TGATGTAGCCAATGCTGCATTGTTGCAACGACTATCCCACCACTAAATTCACCACACGCCCCGGCACGACGATCACCTTACGCAGTGTCTTGCCGTCAATTGCGCGCTGCACGTTGTCGTTGGCTAGGGCCAGTTCTTCGAGGGCGTCCTTGCTGGCGTCTTTGGGGACATCTAGGGTTGCGCGGAGTTTGCCGTTTACTTGGACGGGCAATGTGACGGTGTCCTCGACGAGCAAGGCGGGGTCGGGGTCGGGCCAGGGGGTTTGGGCTAGCATTTGGGTGTGGCCCAAGGCTTGCCAGAGTTCTTCGGTCAAGTGGGGCATCATCGGGTTGATGAGGCGGGTTAGGAGTTCTAACGCCTCACGCAATGCCCAGGCGTCGCTGTCGCTTGCCTCGCCACTCGCTTGCGCGAAGGCAGCGATTTCGTTGGAGTATTCGCGTAGGCGCGCGACGGCGCGGTTGTAGTTGAAGGCGTCCAGGTCGCTGTTCAAGGCGGCGATGGTTTTGTGGCCGGCCTGCCGGAGGGCGAGCGCCTTATCATTAAAGCCTGACGGCGCTGCCGTCCCGACGGCGGGGAGGCGTGGCAGGGCCTCGGTGACGATGCGCCAGAGGCGGTTGACGTATTTCCACGCGCCTTCAATCCCGCTATCGGTCCATTCCATGTCGCGGTCGGGCGGACTGTCGGACAAAATGAACAGGCGGGCGGCGTCCGCGCCATAGGTCTTGATGATCCGCTCGGGATCGACCGTGTTGCGCTTGGATTTCGACATCTTCTCAACCCGGCCATGGGTCACGGGCTTGTGGCCGTCGATGGTCACCCAGTCGCCAGCCTCGGTCTTCATCACGTCGTCGGGGTAGAGCCAGTTGCCGTCCTGGTCCTTAAATGTCTCATGGCCGATCATGCCTTGGGTGAACAGGCCGGAAAACGGCTCGTTGGCTTGCTCAGGCAGGGGGTAGCCGCATTGGCGTAACGCGCGGGTGAAGAAGCGGGAATAGAGCAAATGCAGAACCGCGTGCTCGACGCCGCCGATATATTGATCGACCGACATCCAGTATTCGGCGGCTTCCTTTGAGATCGGCTCATCCTCATTGCGCGGGTCGCAATAGCGCAGGAAGTACCAGGAGCTTTCAAAGAAGGTGTCCAGCGTATCGGTCTCCCGCACCGCATCCGATCCACAAGTGGGACACTGTGTGTCCTTCCAAGTGGGGTGCCGCTCCAGCGGGTTGCCGGGCTGGCTGAAATCGGGGTCGTCGGGCAGGGTGACCGGCAATTGGTCCTCGGGCACCGGCACCACGCCGCATTTCGGGCAATGGACCACGGGGATCGGGCAGCCCCAGTAACGCTGGCGGCTCACACCCCAATCGCGCAGGCGGAATTGGGTTTTGCGCGCGCCTTGTTCCTTGCCCTCTATCTTATCGGCCATGGCGGCTTTGGCGTCTTCCACCGTCTTGCCATCGAGGAAGTCGGAATTGATCAACTTACCCGGGCCGATATAGGGTTCCTCGGCGACCGATAGGCTGGCCGCGTCCTGGTCTGACGGGCAGACCACGGGGGTGATCGGCAGGCCGTATTTGGTGGCGAAATCATGGTCACGCTGATCATGGCCGGGACAGCCAAAGATGGCCCCCGTGCCGTATTCCATCAGGATGAAGTTCGCCACATAGACCGGCAACTCGGCCCCGGTGATCGGGTGGATCGCTTTCAAGCCGGTGTCAAAGCCCAGCTTCTCGGCCTTCTCAATGGCTTCTTCGGATGTGCCCAGCCCTTCGCAATCGCGGATGAAGGCTTGCAGGTCCGCGTTGTCTTTCGCCAGTTCGGTTGCCAGGTCGTGATGGGCCGCAATCGCCATGAAGCTCGCACCAAACAGTGTGTCATGGCGGGTCGTATACACACGCAGTGGGTCACTGCGGCCCTTGATCTCAAAATCGATCTCCATGCCTTCGGACCGGCCGATCCAGTTGGTTTGCATGAGGCGAACCCGTTCGGGCCAGCGGTCTAGCTGGTCGATGGCGTCCAGCAATTCTTGGCTGTAGTCGGTGATCTTCATGAACCATTGGGTGAGCTTCTTGCGCTCGACCGCCGCACCGGTGCGCCAGCCCTTGCCGTCGATCACCTGCTCATTGGCCAGCACCGTGTGGTCCACCGGGTCCCAATTCACCCAGCTCTCCTTGCGGTATGCCAAGCCTTCCTTCACGAAATCCAGGAACATCTTCTGCTCGTGCTTGAAATAGCCCGGGTGGCAGGTGGCGATTTCCTTGGTCCAATCGATGCTCAGCCCCATGGTTTTGAGCTGCTCACGCATGGTGTCGATGTTCTTATAGGTCCAGGTGGCCGGATCCGCGTTGTTTTGGATCGCCGCGTTTTCGGCCGGCAGGCCAAACGCGTCCCAGCCCATGGGGTGCAGCACGTTAAAGCCCTGGGCCTTGCGGTAGCGCGCCAGCACGTCACCCAGGGTGTAATTGCGCACATGGCCCATATGGAGCTTGCCCGACGGGTAGGGCAGCATCTCGAGTACATAGGCCTTTTTCTGGCCGGGCTTGATATGGGCTTCAAAGCACTTGGCCTTATCCCAGGCGGCTTGCCATTTGGTCTCGGTTTCAGCGGCGTTATAGCGCTCGGTGTCTTGGGCGGTCTGGGCAGGGGCGTTTGATGTGTCGGACATGATGGTCACGGGTGGTTTGCAATCAAAGAAGGTGAGGCCAGGAGCTATAGCGAATGCGCGGGCTTGGGGCTAGTGTTGAGCGTAAGTTAGGGCCTGAAAACCAACGGGATGTCGTGGTGGCGAAGCAGAACGCCGGTAAGTTTACGTTGATCGAAGTGATGATCGTGGCCGCGGTTTTCATGATCTTGGCCAGCAGTTTGCTCACGGTCATGCGCGGCGCGCGGCAGTTTCTCAATGCCTTTGTGCTCGATGATGATGTGCTGCTGATGTTTGCCTTAGTCGCTGTGGCCGTCGCCCCCATCGCCTATATCGCGACCCACCGGACTCTGGCGGCGGTAAAAGGGATGATGGCTGTTCAGCGCAATCGGCCAGCTAGAGATGCTGACGCGGCCGAAAAAGCCGCGTTCCAAGCCCAGGCTAAGCCCCATAAGATCCAAATCGTGCTGGCCATGGTTGGTGGCGCCGTGCTGTGCCTGGCGGCGGTGGTTGGTGTGTTGTGTTTGAACACCCTGGGTGCCCGGTTCGAGCGTGAGGTTATTGGCCAGATCACCTTGCTCGAACAACGATCCTCGGGCGGTGGCTCGGGCTCATCCCGCAGCTATCACTGTCGTGTTGGGGTCGATTTTGGTGACAGCGGCACGCTGACCATGACCCAGCGCCGCGGGTTCTGCCGGGATTATGAGGTGGGCCAAGACGTCACTTTCGCCCGCCACGCCGGCACATTGGGTTTGCGATTTTACCGGTTCATTGAGCTTGGCTAACCCTACCACGGCAGATCGAGGCAGGGCCGAAAATCCGCGGCCCCACACGCGCCCCACTGCAACTTGTGGAGGCTAGGCTCAATACCCGCGATAGTAAGGGCGCTTGCCCGGCAATACCCCGGGGGGTGAGCGGAAGCCGCAGGTGATGGTGGCGCCGCGGAACATGTCGTTGATGTTCAGCGGTTGGCTCACGCCCTTCACCAGCTGGGGTTCGCTGCTGACAAAGGCGCCGGAATCACCAAAGGTCGAGAGGCCAGAGCCGGGTTCGGCTGGGCGGTTGCGGCTGATGCGGACGCCCACACCGCTTAAATCGCCTTGCACCCACATCCGGTCGCGGCGGGAGCTATCATCCTGGACCACTTGAATTTGCTGGGTCTCGCCGGGGGCGACGGCAAAGCTGATCGGCTGGTATTTACGGTTCTTATTGCCAAAGAACACAAAGTCACCACCGGTGATCCCGCAGGCCAGGGATGAGGTAAAACCCTGTTGCTGCTGGTAGGTTTGATTGGGCGTGGGTGGCGGCTCATACCCCGGGGCGGGGGTGTGGGTCACTTTGAACCCACCATAGGTGCCGTCGGGACCTGGGGCACAAGCCGCGAGAGTGACGAGGCCAGCCAGGGCCAAGCCGAACAATGATACACGCATGTTTGCAAACCTTATTCTTGGGGCCAGTACCCGGGGTTACGGTTGCTGGCGGAAAAACTCTAAGATCTCTTCGGCCGCCGGCAGGTCAGGCCGGGCGGGGCCATACATAATAGTTGCCCAGCGTTGGCTGGTGCCATAGCCGGGCCACCAATGTCCCATATTGGGAATAGGGCAGGTGATAACAAGGCTTTCACCGGCGCAGGCCGTCGCTTCACTGCAATCTACATTGCCGAGCCGTGTGCTCGTGCGTTGTTCTTGGCATTGGTTGGCCTCAGACCAATAGGCGGCGATGTCCTCGATACTGGGAGCCGGGGTGACTTCATCCACGGCCTTCTGCCAGCGACCAAAGGGTGACAGCTTGTCATCTAGCCCATGGGTAATAAACACGCTCACCGGGCTTGTGGTCGGGGCACAGCCTTGTCTCATATCGCGCTTACCACCGGCGGGTGCGATAGCAGTAAAGCGTTCGGGCATATTGCAGGCGAGATAATGTGTCATACCAGCGCCGTTCGAAAAACCGGTCGCAAAATTGCGTTTTTGACTAATGGTGCCAAAGGCTTGGGCATCGTCAAAAATGGCGTCAATGAATCCCAGATCGTCGACATTCTGTTTTAGGGCCAGGCCACAGCAATCGCCCACATTCCACGTCCGACCAATGCCGTTGGGATAGATGATCAGAAAGTCATCAGCGTTGGGTTCTTCGAATAATGTTGCGATCCGCTCGAAACCCTCAGCGTTCGTAACGGCAGGGTGAAAGACAAATAACACTGACAACTCATCTCGACTGGCGGCGTCTGCCGGCACATGAGCGATGTAATGGCGTTCGGCGCCACCCACCATCACCCGGCGCTCAATCCGTTCACTAGCCACAGCCTCACTCGTATGCCCAAAGACCAAGGCCGCCAGCATGATCAACGCTATGGCGGACTTTAACAGTAGATTCATGGTGGTCATGGTGTACGTCTCGTCATTAATCCGCTGATCTGTAGGGTTGTGATCAGTCACAACCAGGCCAGACAAGCGTCCCCAATTTCTTGTCACTATTCATGATTACAGGATGCCTTCCACGTAACCGAGTAATCAGTGTGGCGATAATTTGGGCGATAACAAGGCTTTCGCGGCACTAGGGTGCTGGTTCACGGCCAATTGATGCACTGACAACCCAGGGCCATGACCCAGCGCTAGTATCACATCACCCGTTTGGCGGTTTGCGGCCAGGGGTCGTCAAAGGGCTCCCCCGCCTGCCATTGGGCGATCTCAGCCGGGGTGCAAAAGCAATCACGCAGGGCGCTGGCAAAGGTCTCAAGCCCCTCGGGATCGCCAATCACGGTCAATTGACAGTGCCGGTCACCGAATTGCGGGTGAGCGTCGGCCAAGCGCTTTTGCATTTCCGCGCGTTCTTCAGGCAGCAGGTTAAGGCTCTCATCTTCGAGCGCCGCCACTTTCCAGTAATTGACAATGCCGAGGCCGACGCTGCCCGCGGTCTGGTTCCACAGCAATTGCAAATGATCCCGGCTGGGCAGCCAGAAAAATCCCTTACTGCGATAGATGGTCTGGCCCAGATAGCGGTTATAGACATCCCAAAGCCGCTATCTGGGCCAGACCATCTATCGCAGTAAGGGATTGTTCTGGCTGCCCAGCCGGGATCATTTGCAATTGCTGTGGAACCAGACCGCGGGCAGCGTCGGCCTCGGCATTGTCAATTACTGGA
>JBCCBF010000214.1:0-5113 GCA_039814445.1 Pseudomonadota bacterium | reverse complement strand
GTTCTGATCGCCGGTTATGTGGCCAATGGCGTGCTTAATACGGCCAATGTGACCTTATCAATCATGATGCTTGTTCCGGTCATCATTGGTATGGGGATCGGGACCTTTATCCAAGATCGGCTGGATCAAGCCCGATTCAAAAAGCTAGTGCTGATCGTGCTTTGTTTGCTCGGCCTGAACCTGTTAAGGCGCGGGTTTTATGGATAGGAACCCGTGGAATTTGTGGGGCGAAATTCCTGAAAATCGTGCATCCACAGGTCAAAACGCTAAAATTTTTTGTAAATTATTCATAACGTGCTAGGCTTCATTGTTGAATATGAGGAGTGGGCGCGTTGAAAGCAGCACTGATTGGCAAGATTCTAGGCGGCGGTAAAAAAGCTGGATTAGACGATGGCGTGATGAGCCGTCTAAGCAGCGGTAAGAGCCGCGCGTTCGACCCCGACAGCCGCAAAGGTATGATCGGTGTCGCCCAAGACGGCAATCTAGAGCCCAGCGCCCAATCAAAAGTGGCGGCCAAGGCTGGCGTTGAAGCCGGTAAAGTCGCGTTAAAAGCATCCGGCGTTGGTACCATGCCCATGTTAGCGGCCGAAGCGATTGGCCTGGATAAGGTGATTGAGAACCAACTGGCTGGTCGGCTTGATCAGATCCAACAAGGTGGCATTTCCGAGGTACTTAAAGGCGGTAATCCTTTAGCCAGCTGGCAAGCGGGTCGGATGCCAACAGCGGGTATGGGTGGTCTGACCAAAACCGCGGGTATGAGCGGCCCTTCATTTTCACCAATAGGTCGATAAGTCAAATTACCGTTTTCCGCAGTGTGGGGGCTCTGCGGTTACGTGGGGGGAGAGTGGCGACACTCTCCCCTTTTTTCTGGCCTTTTCTCCTGCCCCTTTTCGTGTTTGTCAGACATGCATGCCAAGGCACATAGAGTTCTGATCCATTCATAACGCGATCTTGCTGCTTTGGACGGTTGGCTCGGCTTGGGCCTGATCGCGCCCATGACAAATTCTTGAAACCGGTCGTGTATTCATGATAACGAAACCCGTTATTTGCGAATAAAGCATTGCTGCAATGCGGTATTTGCATCGTCTGGTTGGTCGCTTTTCAACCAGGCTTTCACACAACCAAACCGATAAACAATCGGGGAAGGATATTACACATGAAGCGTTTCACACTCGCTGCTGCGGCCATCGCAGCGGTTACCGTCTTTGGTGTCAACGGCACCGCCCAGGCGGGTGCAACCCTCGACTCTATTCGCCAGAACGACGTTTTGCGTTGTGGTGTGAACACGGGCCTTGCTGGCTTCGGTATTGCTGATGAGCAAGGTAACTGGACCGGTCTCGACGTTGATTATTGTAAAGCCATGGCGGCAGCAATTCTCGGCGATGCTGACAAAGTCAGCTACACGCCCCTATCAGCCCAACAGCGCTTTACCGCGTTACAATCTGGTGAAGTGGACGTCCTGTCCCGTAACACCACCTGGACCCTGACCCGTGACGCATCATTGGGTCTGCAATTTGCCGGTGTCTGGTTCTATGACGGCCAAGGCTTCATGGTGCCAAAATCCCTCGGCGTGACCAGTGCCATGGATCTCGACGGCGCGTCTGTCTGTGTTCAACCTGGTACGACCACTGAATTGAACCTGGCTGATTTCTTCCGCGCCAGCGGCATGGAATTCGAGCCTGTGGTGATTGAATCACAAGCTGAGGTGACCGCCGCTTACTTCGCCGGTCGTTGCGACGTGTTTACCACGGATGCATCCGGCTTGGCCGCTACCCGCGCCAATGACGCACCAAACCCCGATGATCACGTGATTTTGCCTGAGTTGGTCTCGAAAGAGCCTCTGGGTCCCGTGGTTAGCCGTGGTGATGAAGAATTCTTTGCCATCTCAAAATGGGTTCTGTTCGCGCTGCTCGAAGCCGAAGAGAAAGGCATTACTGCTGCCAATGCATCCAGCATGAAAGCCGACAGCACCGATCCAACCGTTCAGCGTCTGCTTGGCGCCAGCGGTGACATGGGCGAGAAAATCGGCCTGGACGCAAGCTGGGCCATGCGGGCGATCCAAGCCGTGGGTAACTACGGTGAGATCTATGACCGTAATGTGGGTCCTGCGACTCCAATCGGTCTGGAGCGTGGCGTGAACGCCCTGTGGACCGAAGGTGGCCTGATGTACGCACCACCAGTCCGCTAAGGATTGATGTCAGATTGCTTGAGCGGTCTTAAACCCCGCTTAAGCCTGAAACACTGGGGGATTGAATAGGGGTTTATGCCCAATATTCAGTCCCCCTTTGTTGTTTTAGGGCGAATAAGCACTTGCAGTGTTTGGTCAAGGCTGACCTACTGGGATGATGAATATGTTTCAGTTTTATTGCGATGAGCAGCAAAGGTTCCATGACTGATACGCCAGCCAAAAAATATGACGTCGATCAAGACGCAAAGCCGCGCGTGACCCAACCCGGGTCTATGGGCAGCATTATTTACGATGAGAGTTTCCGGGCGATTATTTTCCAAGTGCTGATGGTCGTGGGCGTTATCGCCTTCGTCTGGTTCTTGGTAAACAACACGGTCACCAATCTCGAAACCCGTAATATCAATACGGGTTTTGATTTCGTGGAACAGGAATCGGGGTTTGAGATCAATCAGAATGTGATTGAGTACTCACCCGAAAGCACCTATGGCCGCGCCTTGGCCGTGGGCTTGATCAACACCTTGATCATCGCCGTGCTTGGCATCTTTTTCGCCACGATTATCGGCACCGTGGTCGGGGTTGCCCGCTTATCAACCAATTGGCTCGTGGCGAAATTGGCTAGCGCCTATGTGGAGGTCGTCCGAAACATACCGCTCTTGCTACAGCTGTTCATGTGGTACGGCGTGTTTACCACGGCCTTTCCGCCCGTGCGTGAGGCGTGGAACCCGTTTGGCTCTACCTTTATCTCGAACCGCGGATTTCATATCCCCACGGTGGCCTGGGATACCGGCTTTACCATTGGGGCGGTCGCCCTGGCTGTCGCGCTTGTGATCTGGTTTGTCTTGGTCAAACGGGCAGGCAAGGTGCAGGCGGAGACGGGGCAACGGCCGCCCAGCCATATTATTGGCTTTGGTCTGTTCCTGATACTACCGGTCATTGCCTGGGCTGTTATGGGCGCCCCGTGGGAGGTGAGCTCACCAACCGCCGGGCGGTTTAATATCCGTGGGGGGCTGACCATCACCCCTGAATTGGTCGCCTTACTATTCGGTCTAGTCTTCTATACCGCGGGCTTTATTGCTGAGGTAGTGCGCTCAGGCATCCTGGCCGTTAGTAAAGGCCAGTGGGAGGCAGGCGAGGCTTTAGGCTTACGCCGTCGCCGGATTCTGAACATGATCGTCTTACCGCAAGCCTTGCGCGTGATCGTGCCACCGACCACCAACCAATATCTGAACCTGACCAAGAACAGCTCGTTGGCCGTGGCCATCGGGTATCCCGATTTGGTGTCGGTGGCGAATACCACCATGAACCAAACCGGCCAGGCGATTGAAAGCATTGCCATGATTATGGCGGCTTACCTGACGGTCAGCTTGAGCATCTCGTTCTTTATGAACTGGTATAACAAGCGCATCGCGCTGGTTGAGCGGTAGGAGACAACATCATGAGCGATACCGCAGCACACCAAGCGGATACCTTTGTCCAATCCGCGCAAATCGACCAACGCCCACCGCCCATGAGCACCTCCGGGCCCATCGCCTGGTTGCGCGATAACCTATTCAACACCTGGTACAACACTTTGCTGACCCTGGTGGTGGGCTATGTGGTGGTGGATACGGGCTTCACAGTCCTGAATTGGGCCGTGTTCAATGCGAGCTTTGAGGCCATTGACCCGCAGGTTTGTAAAGACACCGTGTCGGGTGCTTGCTGGTCACTGGTTCACAATTGGTGGCGTTTCATTCTGTTTGGCCTCTATCCCAATGATCAGCATTGGCGACCCGCTTTGTTTATTGGGCTGGTCATCGCCATGATCGGTCTCTCCTGCTGGCCAGGTTCCTGGCGCAAATGGCTCGGATATATGTGGGCTGTTGCTCTTGTGCTGATGTGGCTTCTGATGGCTGGTTTGGAGTTTCAGGGGCCAATAACCCTCAGTGATGTATTGCTGGCACCTCAGTATCTGTTCTTTGGCATCTTCATTTTTGGAGCTGGTTTGCTCCTACGGTTGGGCGGTGAAAATACGCTTAAATTTAACACAGTTATTCTCTTTTTGGTCACCTCGATAATAGTTCTGTATCTTGCCGAAACCCTATCTTTTGCATCAGTAAATGGCGTTTTAGGGCTTATTTATGGTGTTGATGATCCAGAGGCAGTATTTAATAGGCTGATTACTGAAAACGGGCCGGTTATCGTGCGCACTGAATTAGAACTGCTTACCAGATTACATGGCCAGGCGTTAGCTCCGGCAATTTTTGAGATGCCAGCCTTAGGCTATGTTTACGATACAGTTATTGCCTTATCGCTGTTTGCCTCCTCTTTCTTGCTGCTCTCTCTTTTCATGCCTGCAGTGCGTGACCAAGGGGAAATGCATTGGCTAAAGGTTGCTATAGCGGCTGTAATTGCGACGATCATTTATTATTTGTATCAGATGGTTGTTAGCCTCAGTGAAGACGGCTCAGGGCTCTTTTCATCAGTTGTCTATGCGGCTGACAAGCTGACGATTTTGCGGGAAGTGCCCACGAGCCAGTGGGGTGGGTTATCCCTGACGTTGATGCTGGCCGGCGTGGCTTGTGTGTTCTCGTTCCCCATCGCCATTCTCTTGGCCCTGGGGCGGCGGTCTAGCTTGCCGATTATCAAAACCTTCTGTGTCACCTTGATTGAGGTGGTGCGTGGGGTGCCATTGATTACGATCTTGTTCATGGCGTCCTTCATGATCCCATTATTCCTGCCCCAGGGTGTGAGCCTTGATGCGGTGTTGCGGGCCATGGTGGGGATGACCTTGTTCACCGGTGTGTATCTGGCCGAGGTGATCCGCGGCGGCTTACAAGCGATCCCGAAAGGCCAGTATGAGGCCGCTGATGCCTTGGGTCTCAGCTATTGGGTAATGCACCACGGTTTCGGGGGAGCGACTGGTGGTCTCGAGAAACTTTTGCAACC
>JBCCBF010000078.1:0-9622 GCA_039814445.1 Pseudomonadota bacterium | reverse complement strand
TCGGCGAACGGGGGCACCATACGGTCGCGGGTGAAAAACCCTAGATCACCGCCATTGACGCTGCTGGGGCCCGTGGATTTCTCCTCAGCCAACTCCGCAAAATCAGCACCACCATCGAGGGCGACGATCACCGCTTCGGCTTCTTCCACCGTGTCGACCAAGATATGGCGGGCTTTGACCTCTGGCTCGGAAGCGTTGCTGAGGAGGAATTCATTATAGGCGTCTTCGATGGCTTCTTCTGTCACGCGCTCTTCAACCACGCGCTCTAACAGCACATCGCGGACGATTTCATCCTGGCGGCGCTGCATAATGGCGACCACTTCCTCATCGGTATCAAGCCCCTGGCGATAGGCTTCGTCGGTGGCCAATTGCAGGTTTGCAAATTGGTTGATCAGGGAGGGGTAAATAAATTGCAGGGGGATTTGTTGTACCTGGGCTGGCAAGGTGGCCATGAAATCTTGGATGTCTTCGGCCCGGAATTCCCGACCCTCAACCCGGGCAACCACGGGATTATCCTCACTGGGCGCCTCGGTGGTTTGGGTGCTGCCTTGGGCGTTTGTCACATTGATGGCGTTCACCGCAATATAGCCCACCGTGGCGATGGCCATCACCACGACCACCCCCATCAAAACAAAAGTTGCAACCCGGGAATCACCCGGCTTGGTTTTCACCTCATCAGCGGATGTCGTGGTTTCAGTTTGATTTTCTTGATTTGTATTATCTGCCATGGCCGATGTTTTTACTCGTATTGGGTGGGGTCTTAGGGACGCGCGGATGCTTGATCCAATCATCCTGGCGGGGAATTTCGACCGCATAAAGACCACGGCCACTCGCTGGTTGCAACCCCGCAGAATCTCTGCCGCAATTGACAGCGGCCCATGGCATACTTAAGTCAAACCCATCCATGGGGCTTCCTAGCGATTTAACGCGCATATACCGCGCCGTATTGCTATTGTCTCACGCTCCCCATGGGAATTGATTGTAACCAAAAGCAGGACCCGCACCATGCTTGGCGCTCTCGCTCGGAAAATGTTTGGCACGCCTAATGATCGGCAGCTGAATTCTATGGCTTCCACCGTGGAGGCAATCAACGCGCTTGAGCCAGAGTTTGAGGCGCTTGACGACAATGAGCTGCGCGGGTTGACCGGTAAGTTCCGTAAGCGGCATGAGGCCGGGGAAACCTTAGACCAGCTTTTGCCCGAAGCGTTCGCCGCGGTCCGCGAGGCCGCCAAACGCAGCCTGGGTCAGCGCCATTTCGATGTGCAGCTCATGGGCGGTATGGTGCTCCATCGCGGTCAGATCGCCGAGATGCGGACCGGTGAGGGTAAAACCCTCGTGGCCACCCTCGCGGCCTATCTAAACGCCATCCCAGCCAAAGGCGTGCATGTGGTGACGGTGAATGATTACCTCGCCACCCGTGATGCTGAATGGATGGGCCAGGTCTATAAGGCCTTAGGTCTCACCGTGGGTTGCATCACGGAACAGGAACACGGCAAAGAACAGCGCCAGGCTGCCTATAAGGCCGATATCACCTACGGCACCAATGCCCAATTCGGCTTCGATTACCTGCGCGATAACATGCAATTCACCCTTGCTGATATGGTCCAGCGTGACTTTGCCTATGCCATCGTCGATGAGGTGGATTCGATTCTGATCGATGAGGCGCGGACTCCGCTGATCATCTCAGGCCCCTCGGTGGATAGTGCCGATTTGTACGTGAAGTTTAACGACGCGGTTAAAGAGCTGACCGAGGCTGATTATGAGCTGGAGGCCAAAACCAAATCGGTGTCGCTGACCGATCAGGGGGCCGAGCGGATCGATGAGGTGTGCCGGGATAAGGGCTTGATGCCTTTCGGCAGCATCTATGACATCGAAAACCTCAACCTCTTGCATTATGTGACCCGGGCTTTGCGGGCCCAGCACGCCTATCGCCGCGATGTGGATTACATCGTGAAATCAGACCGTGTGATCATCATTGATGAGCATACGGGCCGGATGATGGAGGGGCGCCGTTATGGCGAAGGCCAGCACCAGGCGATTGAAGCCAAAGAGGGCGTGACGATCCAGCGTGAGAACCAAACCCTCGCCTCGATCACCTTGCAGAATTATTTCCGCCTATACCCTAAATTATCAGGCATGACCGGTACGGCCATGACCGAGGCCGCGGAATTCGAAGAGATTTACAACCTGCCGGTGGTGGATATCCCGACCAACAAGCCGGTCGCGCGGTTGGATGAGCACGACATCATCTACCGGACCGAAAACGAAAAGCTGGAATCGGTCATCGAAACCATTTTGGAAGCGCGGGAAAAAGGTCAGCCGGTCCTGGTCGGCACCATTTCGATTGAGAAATCCGAGATGCTGTCTGACGAGCTGAATAAGCGTAAGATCGAGCACAATGTGCTCAACGCCCGCTACCATGAACAAGAAGCCCAGATCATTGCCCAAGCGGGGTCGGCCTGGTGCGGTGACCATCGCCACCAACATGGCGGGGCGTGGTACCGATATTCAGCTCGGTGGCAACATCGAGATGCAGCTATCTGAAATCCCTGAAGACGAGGTCAATGACGCCAAGAAGCAAGCGGTTGAGAATGAAGTCCTCGCCGCCCGTGAACAGGTGAAAGAAGCCGGTGGTTTGCTGATCGTGGGTACGGAACGCCATGAAAGCCGCCGCATTGATAACCAGCTGCGCGGCCGTTCGGGGCGTCAGGGTGACCCCGGTGCTTCGTTATTCTTCCTGTCGCTTGAAGATCATTTGATGAAGGTTTTTGGCGGTGATCGCATCGATGGCATGCTGCAAAAACTGGGGGTAAAGGAAGGCGAAGCGATCTTCCACCCGTGGATCAATAAGGCGATTGAGAAAGCCCAGAAGCGGGTCGAAGGCCATTATTTTGAAGCCCGGAAAAACATCCTGAAATTTGATAATGTGATGAATGATCAGCGCAAGGTCATTTACGAACAGCGTCGAGAAATTATGGCGACGGAGGATCTGTCCGAAACCATCCGCGACATGCGCCATGAGGTGATCGAAGACCTGGTCGCAGAATGCATCCCGGCGAATGCTTATGCTGAGCAGTGGGATGCCCAACGCCTGCAAGAAGAAGCCCAGCGTCTGTTTGCGACCCCGATCCCAGTGGTTGAATGGGCCAATGAAGAGGGCATCGCTGATCAAGAAATTCTAGAGCGGCTGACCAAAATCGCAGATGAGCAAATGGCCAGGAAAACTGCCACGTACAGCGCGCCGGTGATGCGAACGATTGAGAAAAGCGTGTTGCTGCAACATTTGGATCAATTGTGGAAAGAGCATTTGCTGACCCTTGATCATTTGCGTGATGGCATCAGCCTGCGGGCCTATGGCCAGCGCGACCCGTTGAATGAATACAAATCAGAAGCTTTCCAACTGTTTGAAGGCATGCTGGCCCGGTTGCGTGAGCAGGTCACCCACGCTCTGGGCATCATTCAGATCCAGGTGGGTGGCACCGATGAAAACGGTAACATTCAAGCCTTTGCTAGTATTGGTGGGCCGTTGCCCAATCCGGCTGATACCGTCCCTGATGAGGCTGAGTTAAAATTCCAACAACCCAGCGCCCCCCCAGTGGCGCCTGGCCAAGCGCCTGGCCAAGGGGCTATGCCCGCCGGCGCTACTAGTGGGCCTGGTGGTGGTGTTGGGGTGTTAGAGCAACCGCGGGTTGAGACGACCAAGGCAGTCGACGCCAATGACGCCAGCACCTGGGGTAAAGTACCGCGTAACGCCCCCTGTCCCTGCGCCTCGGGCAAGAAATACAAGCAATGCCACGGTAAGCTGGATTAAGCGCTCACCGTAGCAACCAGATTACCGTTGGCTTATGTGCGGCGTTTCACCAAAAATACCGCCTGTTCACCGAGCAGATTGTGCCAGCGGGATAAGCGCTTGTAATCGCTGACCCGGCCACCGCCCAGATGGCGGTCTAGGATCACTTTGGCGGCCTCAACTTCCAAATCCATCTCGTCGCACAGATCGACAAAATCATTGGTGGTGAAGAAGTGAATATTGGGCGTGTCGTACCAGCTATCGGGCAAGGCATCGGTCATCGGCATCCGGCCACTCAAGCCTAGGGCCGCCCGCACACGCCAATGGCCAAAGTTTTGGAATGAGATGATCGCCCGCTCGGCCACCCGTAGCATTTGTTCGAGCATGGCGCGGGGCCGGTTCATGGCTTGTAAGGTCTGGCTTAAGATCGCGTAATCAAAGCTATGATTGGGGTAATGATCCAGATCCCGTTCGGCATCGCCTTGAATTGCTGTTAAGCCGCGCTCAAGCGCTTCGCGGACGAGTCCTTGGTCAATCTCGATCCCGCGCCCGGCCACCTGGCGTTGATCCCGCAGATAGGCCAGAAGCGCCCCGTCACCACAGCCGATATCCAATACTTTGCTTTTCGGGGCCACCAAATCACCCATCAGACGGATATCCCGTCGCACAATGTCTGAGGTGCTGTCGGGTTCCGGGCTTGGGGATGGTGTCTCGGTACGGCCGGGCACCAGGCCGCGATCCTGGGCCGCGCCGTTGATAAACCCACGGATCACCGCCTCGAGCTGTGGTTCCTCTAACAAAAAGGCGTCATGGCCTTTATCGGTTTCGATTTCCACAAAGCTCACAGGGGCTTCGGCGGCGTTGAGGGCGTGGACGAGGCGCAAGCTTTCTGAGGTGGGAAACAACCAGTCTGAGGTAAAAGAAACCACGCAAAAACGCACCGGCGTGCCCTGGAATAGCTTGGCTAACCGTTGGCCGTGATCGCGAGCGATGTCGAAATAATCCATCGCCCGAGTGATGTATAAATAGCTATTGGCGTCAAACCGCTCAACAAAGGTTGAACCCTGGTGTCGCAGATAGCTTTCCACCTGGAAATCAGCCTCAAACCCAAAGGTGATGTCCTTGCGGTCTTGCAGGTTCCGGCCGAATTTGCGCTGCAAGGCAGCTTCGGACAAATAGGTGATATGGGCCGCCATGCGCGCGACCGCGAGGCCCGCGCGCGGTTTGCGGCCTTGGGTCAAGTAATCCCCATGGCACCAATCAGGGTCGGCCATGACCGCCTGACGCCCGACCTCATCAAACGCGATGTTTTGCGCCGTATGGTACGTGGCGGTGGCAATCGGCAAGGCGGCAAAAACTCGCTCGGGGTAGCGTACCGCCCATTCCAGCACTTGCATCCCGCCCATGGAGCCGCCTAACACCGCAAACAAGGTGTCGATGCCCAGATGGTCGATCAACAGCGCTTGGGCGCGGACCATATCGCCGATGGTAATCACCGGGAAGCTGGTGCCATAGGCCTCAGTCGTGCCGGGTTTGTGGTCAAGCGGGCCTGATGAGCCCATGCAGCCGCCCAACACATTGCTGCAAATCACAAAGAAACGATTGGTATCGATCGGTTTGCCGGGGCCAACCAATGCCCCCCACCAGCCTGGCTTACCGGTAACGGGGTGGTCCTCGGCCACATATTGGTCACCGGTCAGGGCGTGGCAGACTAAAATAGCGTTGGTCTTGGCCTCATTCAGGGTACCGGCGGTGGTATAGGCGATGCGAACCGGGCCGAGGCTTTCGCCACTATCCAGTGGCATGGGTGTATCAACCGCCAAGAGTGCTTGATGCCCAGGCAAGGCTGCGATGGCTTCAGGGTTGGTGGGGGCTGGTACGGTCATTCTTCGTAACGCATCTCATTTGCGGCTTTTCGCCATCGCATAACGCCATGTTTATCAAGCATATCCGCCCGGAGGCAGTAATTTCATATAATTCATGGGTGGCGGTTGTGATTGCAAGGGAGTGTGCCAAAACAGTGATCTGCCGTGTCATGGTTGCAGGTCAGGGCTAGCACGCGGTTTTTCTGTTGGTCTTCGTACGAGTTGTTTTGCAATTTGGCCGAACACCACCTAGATATCGTGGCCCACCCGCCATCGCTTTGGCTTCTGGCCGTAAGCACGCGATTTGCCTGCCGCAACCATTGATCCCCCGCCATGCCTGACCTGTCCGACCTGCGCCAAGAAATTGATGCGATTGATGATCAAATCCATGATTTGATTCAGCGCCGCACCCATGTGGTGGAACAAGTGCGGGCTGAAAAGGGTGATAATGCACAATATATGCGCCCCGCCCGTGAGGCGGAGATTCTGCGTCGGCTGATTCAACGCCATCACGGCGCCTTCCCGATCAATTCCTTGGTCCGGATGTGGCGGGAGATGATCTCCTCGCTCACGGTGATGCAAGGCCCGTTATCCGTGGCGGTTTATGCCCCGGGTAACCAAACCGGCTTGTGGGATGTGGCCCGTGATCATTATGGAGTTGAAGTGCCCCTGGAGCCCGTGCGCTCGCCCATGGCCGTGCTGCGGGCGATCACCGATGGCTCGGCCACGGTTGGGGTCTTGCCGCTGCCTGAAATGCATGAAGATAAGCCCTGGTGGCCCAGCCTGGTCACTGATGACCAAGCCGGGTTTAAAGTGGTAGGCATGCTGCCGTTTCAAAGCGCTGGTAACGCCCGCAGTGAGACCCGCCAGGGTATGGTGGTCGCACCCCAAGCGCCCGAGGCGACCGGTGATGATCGCTCTTTGCTTGCCTTGCACCTAACCGAAGGCATTAGCCGCGATCGCCTAAACCAAGCATTGGCCCAGGTGAAAGCAGAACCCACGGCGTTTTTGGGCCAAGTGATAGGTCTGGCCAATGATGAAGACCGGCTTGAGTTGATTGAACTCGCAGGATTTTTGGAAGCCGATGGCCCGACCCTGTCGAAACTAAAACGCGAACTAGGTGACATCTGCCTACGACTTGATACGATTGGGGCTTACGCCACGCCCGTGAGCCTGCCGGATCCGTCTTAATCAAGCGGGCCGTCAACCGGTCAGGGTAAGGGTACGCCCCATCAACCACACAGCAAAGACGACCATCATGTCTGGCCAAGACGATACCCTGCTGGTCCCCCAGCCAAACCCAAGCGTCATGCAAATTAGCCCCTATGTGGGCGGGGAGCATAAGGCCCCAGGCGCGAGCCGTTTGATCCGCTTATCATCCAATGAAGGACCATTTGGCCCTAGCCCAAAGGCCACCGCTGCGTTTAACGCCGTGGGTGATGATCTGCACCGCTACCCCGATGGTGGGGCCATGACCCTGCGTCAGGCAATCGCCGATACTTATAAGTTGCCGGTGGATCAAATCGTCTGCGGGGCCGGGTCTGATGAGCTGATCGCTTTGTTGCTCATGGCCTATGCCGGGCCGGGGGATGAGGTGCTGCACACCGCCCATGGCTTTTTGATGTACTCAATTTCAGCCAAATCAATCGGTGCCAGCCCCATGCCCGTGCCTGAAACGAACCGTACGGCCGATGTGGATGCGATCCTGGCGGCGGTGACCTTGAGCACCAAAATGGTGTTTCTAGCGAACCCCAATAACCCAACCGGCACCTATTTATCGGCGGCTGAGATCAAACGGTTGCAGGCAGGCTTGCCGCCCGAAGTGATGCTCGTGCTTGACGGTGCTTATGCTGAATATATGACCGAGGATGATTATGACCCCGGTCTAGAGTTGGTGGCCACCACGCCGAACACGGTTATGATCCGAACCTTCTCAAAGATCCATGGTTTGGGCGGTTTGCGGTTGGGCTGGGCCTATGCCCCGCCCCATGTGGTCGATGTGCTTAACCGGGTCCGGGGGCCGTTTAATACCAGCAGCGCTGCCCAGGCCGCGGGCGCAGCAGCGATCCAGGATGAAGCCTTTATCACCAAATCCATCGATCACAACACCCAATGCCGCGCCTGGTTTACCCAGAGCGTGCGCGATCTGGGCATTCGCGTGGATGACAGCTTTGGTAACTTTGTGCTCGCTGATTTCGGCGACCAGGACCCCGAACCCCTGCGCCTGGCCCTTAAAGCCGATGGTATCCTGATCCGCCAAATGGGCGGGTATGGTCTGCCCCATTGCTTGCGGATCAGCATTGGTACCGAAGAGGAAATGCGCGCGACTTTTGAGGCGTTGAGCAAGCATGCCACTGCGTTGGGTTTGATCACTGGGGCCGGGACGCCTGACCACCCAGGGACGAAAACAGCCCCGACCGCGGGTCGTTAAGCCATGACAACGGATCAACAAGCACCGCTTTATGACCGCGTGGTGATTATTGGGATGGGCTTGATTGGGTCTTCTATCGCCCGTGCCCTGGCGGCTCAGGGGATCGCTGGCTCCATCGTCGGCAGTGACGCCGACCCCGCCGTCTGCGCTGAGGCATTATCCCTGGGGCTGGCCGAGCGTATGGAAATCGATCCGCAGGTGGCGGTGGCGGATGCTGATCTGGTGGTCATGGCCGTGCCGGTCGGCGCCTGTGGTGCCTTAGCCCAGGCCGTGGCGCCTGGTTTGAAGCCAGGGGCCGTGATCACCGATGTGGGGTCGGTCAAACAAGCGGTGATACGCGATGTGTCGGATCACTTACCAGCGGGTGTGACCTTCATTCCTGGGCACCCGATTGCAGGCACGGAATATTCCGGCCCCGCTTCTGGTTTCGCCACGCTGTTTCAAGATCGTTATTGGATCATCACCCCGCCTGATGACGCCCCACCAAACCATGTGGATGATCTGCAATCCATGCTGGAGCGCATTGGCGCTAAGGTGGAAACCATGACCCCTGAGCATCATGATCGGGTGCTGGCGATCACCTCGCATTTACCCCATTTAATCGCTTACACCATTGTGGGTACGGCCACCGATCTGGCCGAGGAAACCAAGAACGAAGTGATCCGGTATTCAGCCAGTGGTTTTCGTGATTTCACGCGGATTGCAGCGTCCGATCCGGTCATGTGGCGTGATGTGTTTTTGAATAACCGTGAGGCCGTGCTGGAAATTTTGCAGCGGTTTTCCGAGGATTTAACCGCGTTGCAACGGGCCATTCGCTGGGGCGAGGGGGATACCTTGCAAAAGCGGTTCACTGAAACCCGGGATATTCGCCGCGGCATCATCGATGCCAATCAGGCGTGATCCGAGGCTAACGACGCCAACAATGGGTTATTGAGATCCTGTCCATTGTATGGGGGGCAGGCGCATCAATTGCATGGGGCCAATCATCAACCAGCGATCCCGCAAGCCTACGGTAATGCCCAAGGTTTCCCGGCCGGTATCATCGGTGGTGACCAAGGGTTTGAGCATTTGATTGGCGAAGTCAGCCATCAATTGCGGGATGGTTCCCTCCGCCACCAGCCGCGCGACTAGAACCTGATGGCCTTCCACCATCATATCGAGATTAACCGCTGGTTGCAGGGCGGCATCCAGTGTTGCATTGCCCGTGCCGGCCACGGTCACATCGCCCAAATCGACCAAAAGATCATCAAGGCTGACAGCGCCGCCTTGATCCCGCCATTGGCCCAAGGCGCTGGCATAGACCCCTTGGGGCAAGGGGCCAGTGAGGGTGAAGATCGTGTGAAACCGCTCAATGCCCTGGGCCATATCGCCCAAGGGCAGCCGGGTTGAGCCCTCAGGCAATGTGCCATCGATCCCATTAAGCGCCGCCTCAATCGTGAGCGCGGGGTCGCCTGCTTTCGTTGGCGGCCATACGGGTGACAGCAAGGCCAGGCGGAACTCATCCACCATCACCTCAGGCAGGCTTGGGCCATCGCC
>JBCCBF010000228.1:0-4805 GCA_039814445.1 Pseudomonadota bacterium | reverse complement strand
CTCTACCAAGCCACCAATCGAATCCCCTTGCTTGCCGGACCCCGGATCGTGTCATTGGCGTCAAAGCCAAACAACACATCAGCCGCCGAATCCCCGGTCACTACATCAGCCGCCCCACCAATGGCAGAGAATAGCGACAAGCCATAATTATTGCTGGTTTCCGTATCGGTGATTTGCACGTAAGACCGCAGGCCAATATTGATATCAGCCACTGACAGCAATTGATTGTTATTGCCATCCGTCAAGGTGAAGCCCGTTACGCTGCCGGTCAGATCATCATCATTGTCACTGGCAAAACCGCCGAAGCCGCTGCCTGTCAGTGTCAGGGTGCCACCCGTTGAGGAGACGATGGTGATCGCTGTCGGTGATGTGCTCGATGGCCCATTATCCGGTTGAAAGTTGATGCCAAGCGGATCCGCCAGATTCATTGCAAATGTGAAATTTGCAGACACTTGTGTGGTTTCCATTTTTTGACTGCCTTATTTAAGGTGCTAACAACGCTTTAAATAATGAAATTCTGCTCAATGTTCAAAGATATATTTGACTATTGAGATCATAATAAAAGCTAGGAAATTTACTCAAATATTTCCTAGCTTTTATAGATTTAGAATTTTACTGCGGTTTAGAGCTCTAAGAGCACGCGGCGGGGGTCTTCGATGCAGTCTTTTAGGCGTACCAAGAAAGACACAGCTTCGCGGCCATCGATGATCCGGTGATCATAAGAGAGCGCCAAATACATCATGGGGCGGGCCTTGATCTCGCCGTCGACCACCATCGGGCGCTGTTTGATCGCGTGCATCCCTAGGATTGCCGATTGGGGTGGGTTCAGAATGGGTGTCGACATCAGCGACCCAAAAACACCGCCATTAGTGATTGAGAAGGTGCCACCGGACATCTCGTCCAGGCCTAATTTGCCGTCCCGGGCGCGTTTGCCCATATCGTTGATCGAGGCTTCGATATCCGCGAAGTTCTTCTCATCACAATCGCGCACCACGGGGACCACCAAGCCATTGGGCGTGGAGACCGCCACACCAATATCGTAGTAATCCTTATAGACGATGTCATCGCCATCGATCTCGGCATTCACCGCCGGGAATTCTTTGAGCGCCACCACAGCGGCTTTGACGAAGAACGACATAAAGCCCAGACGCACGCCAAATTTCTTCTCAAAGGCTTCTTTATACTCGGCCCGCGCTGCCATCATGTTGGTCATGTCCACCTCGTTAAAGGTGGTGAGCATGGCCGCAGTATTCTGGGCGTCCTTAAGGCGTTCGGCGATCCGCTGGCGCAAACGGGTCATGCGCACCCGCTCCTCACGATCCTCGCGTGGTCGTGGCCCACTGGATGTGGGTGCCTTGGCCGCGGGGCGCGCGGATGATCCACCGCCTTCCATAAACGCCAAAACATCGCCTTTGGTCAGGCGGCCATTCTTACCGCTTGCGGGAATTTTGGCGGCGTCCAAATTGTTCTCTTCCACCAGCTTACGCACAGCCGGGGCTAGGGGGTAATCCAAATTAGCCGTGGCGGTTTTCGCAGCACCATTGCCGGTTGATGCGGGCTTTTGTTCAGGGCGTTTTGCCGGGGCTTTGTCGGCTTCTGTTGCCGCCTTCTCGGTCTCGGTCTTCTTTTCCTGAGCAGGTTTTTCCGAGGCCGCTGGGGCGCCCGAGCCTTCGCCTAATTTGCCAATGAGCGCACCAACTTCAACCTCATCGCCTTCATTGGCGACGATTTCCTCTAACACACCGGCCTGGGCGGCGTTCACTTCCACGGTTACCTTATCGGTTTCCAGCTCCACAAGTGGTTCATCAAGCGCGACGGCGTCGCCAGGTTTTTTGAGCCATTGGGCGATGGTGGCTTCGGTGACTGATTCACCGAGGGTGGGGACGACGATATCCATGGGGCTTGCCTGTGTTTTGGAATGCGATGAAATGCGAGTGAGTGAGGGGCGGCGCCGGGTCCACAATGGTTATCGGACCCGATGCCGCTTTGTACCGTGATTATTTCTGAATAGTAAGAGCTTCGTTGATCAGATCGGCTTGTTCTTTGTTATGACGTTTGAGCAAGCCGGTGGCGGGGGATGCCGCTTCGGCCCGACCGGCATAACGAACGCGCGTATTCTTATGCTCAATGGTCTCCAACACAGCCTCTAACCGTCGGTCAACAAAGAACCAGGCACCCATATTCGCGGGCTCTTCCTGGCACCAGACAAACTGAGCGTTCGGGAACCGGCCGAGCTGGTCCTTGAGGGAATTTAAGGGCCAGGGGTAGAGCTGTTCCATCCGTAAGATATGGATGTCATCGATCCCGCGCTTATCCCGCTCATCGACCAAATCATAGAACACTTTGCCTGAGCAAATGACCACCTGCTTGATCTTACTGTCAGGCTTCAGTCCCGTGTGATCCTCATAGAGCACCCGGTGGAAGGTTTCCTTACCCGTGAACATGGAGATCGGTGACACGCATGACTTATGGCGTAGCAATGATTTAGGCGTCATGACGATCAACGGCTTGCGGAACTTCCGGTGCACCTGGCGGCGCAAGGCGTGGAAGTAATTGGCCGGGGTGGTGCAATTGACCACTTGGATGTTGTCTTCGGCGCAGGCCTGTAAGAACCGTTCAAGTCGGGCGGAGGAGTGCTCGGGCCCATTGCCCTCATAGCCATGGGGCAACAACATAGTAAGGCCTGACATCCGCAGCCATTTCGCCTCAGCCGAGGTGATAAACTGGTCGATCATCACCTGGGCGCCATTGACGAAATCACCGAACTGGCCTTCCCACATGATCAGGGCATTGGGTTCGGCGAGAGAGTAGCCATGTTCAAAGCCAAGCACAGCAAATTCCGATAGCGGGCTGTCGATCACCTCGTACATCGCCTGGTCTTTGCTGATATTTTGCAGCGGTAGATAACGCTCTTCGGTTTGTTGGTCGTACAGGACCGAATGGCGTTGGGAGAAGGTGCCACGGCCACTATCCTGACCGGATAGGCGCACTGGGATACCCTCATCGACCAGGGTGCCAAAGGCGAGTGCCTCAGCGGTGGCCCAATCAATTGCTGTGCCCTCATCGATCATCTTCGCCTTGGCCTTCATCTGGCGCACGATCTTTGAATGGGCGCTGAACCCATCGGGGATCGTCGACAGCACCTTGCCGACCTCTTTCAGCTTGGCCTTGGTGATGGCGGTTTTACCCTTGCGCTCATCGGATGTGGCGGTGGTGTAACCGGACCATTTGCCTTCAAGCCAGTCGGCTTTGTTCGGCTTGTAATTGGCGGCAGCGTCAAAATCCTTTTGCAACTGATCCATGAACTCATCACGGATCTTGTCGGATTCATCCAGGGTCTGCACCCCTTGATCGGCTAATTGCTTGGCAAACAGCTCACGGGTTGTGGGGTGATCCTTGATTTTTTTGTACATGAGCGGCTGGGTGAAGCTCGGCTCATCGCCCTCATTATGGCCATGGCGACGGTAGCAAACCATGTCGATGATCACGTCTTTGCCAAACTCCTGGCGGAACTCAATCGCCATCCGCGCCACATGGGTGACCGCCTCGGCATCATCACCATTCACGTGGAAGATCGGGCATTGCAGCATCAGCGCCACATCGGTGGGGTGGGGCCCGGTACGGGAGTAGTTGGGGTTGGTGGTAAAGCCAATTTGGTTGTTGATCACAAAGTGTAAGCAACCACCGGTGCGGTAACCTTTGAGGTCAGAAATCGCCATGGTTTCGGTGGCGGTACCCTGGCCCGCAAAAGCCGCATCCCCATGGACCAAAAAGCCCATCACCTGTTGACGGTCAGTATCGCCCAGCTGTTTTTGCTTGGCCCGGACCTTGCCCAGTACCACAGGGTTCACGGCTTCTAGATGGGAGGGGTTGGCGGTCAGGGACAGGTGGATGTTATTGCCGTCGAAATCACGGTCGGATGACGTGCCCAAATGGTATTTCACATCGCCCGAGCCTTGCACATCATCGGGATGGGCTGAATTACCCTGGAACTCCGAAAACACTGCAGTGAAAGGCTTGCCCATCATGTTGGTCAGCATGTTGAGGCGCCCCCGGTGGGCCATGCCGATCACGATCTCTTTGAGGCCCAGCTGGCCCCCACGTTTCATAATTTGCTCAACAGCCGGGATCATCGCCTCGCCGCCTTCTAGGCCGAAGCGTTTGGTGCCGGTGTATTTGATTTGCAGGAATTGTTCGAAGGCTTCAGCCGCCATCAACCGCTCATAGATGGCCTTCTGACCCATGGTTGTGAATTGGGTGCGGTTTTGAACACTTTCGATCCGTTCTTGCAGCCAGGCTTTCTGGGTTGGGTCCTGAATATGGATGAATTCAACGCCGATTTTGCCACAATAGGTTTGTCGTAAGATCTCGTGGATCTCGCGCATGGTGGCGTATTCAAGGCCGAGCACCTTATCCAGAAAGATCTTCCGATCCATATCGCCATCGGTGAAGCCATAGGTGGCGGGGTCTAATTCGGGATGGGGCTCCTTGGGCGCCAAGCCTAGTGGGTCGAGATTGGCGTCCAGATGGCCACGTACCCGATAGGCCCGGATCAGCATGATGGCGCGCAGGCTATCAAGCACCGCCTGGCGGGTATCCACATTGTCGCTGCCAGCGATAGCGGCGGCGGCTTTGGCCACCGAGGCCGCTTCGGCGGCAAAATCGGGCAGGACTTCGTAGTGATCCGCTTGCTGGTTGGCCGCGTGATCATCGCGCCAGCTGGCTCCTTGCAGCTCATCAAGGATATCGCGGCTATCGTCATCGAGCTGGGTAAAGAAATCAGCCCAGCTGTCATCAACCGATTG
>JBCCBF010000096.1:0-8829 GCA_039814445.1 Pseudomonadota bacterium | reverse complement strand
TTCGCGCGCATCGTGGGCGAGGCTTTCAGCCCCGAAGCCATCGGCGGCGGCGCCCTCGGCGCGGATCGCGGTTTTTGTTTCCATCTCCGCATGGGGAGCGCTATCGACCAACACCACATCATGGGTTTGGGCCAGCTCTTCCACCTCCCGTTGGGTTCGCCAGCCAGAAATTTGCCGGTGAGTGATATTCCCTGCCGCCTCACCCAAGGTTTCTTCCCGGGCGTTGTACCAATAGGACAAGGATGATTGCGGATCGATATCCACCAGCGCTGTGGTCAGCCCGGCCTGTTGCAAGGCGACGGCCAGATGGGCGACCAACGTGGTCTTTCCTGCTCCACCTTTTTGCTGTGCTACGGTGATGATATGTCCGGTCATCGCAAAAATCCCTGTATCGATGGAGGCTCATCAAGCCACATGATGCAATGCAACAAGAAGTGACACGCCACCGATGACGCCACAAGCCATGCCATGATCCGCACGAGCCCACTTGCCAGCCGGGCCTGCACCAGGCATCTAGGGGATATGGCTACACCGTCACCCACCATCCTGCCGCCGAATGAGAGCGGAATTGCCCGCGCGGCCAAGGCGTTACGCGATGGTGGCGTGGTCGCTTTTGGTACTGAAACGGTCTATGGGCTCGGCGCTGATGCGGGCAACCCCCAGGCAGTGTCGGCGGTGTTTGCCTTAAAGCAGCGACCCGCGAAAAACCCATTGATTTGCCATGTGGATGGCCTGGATATGGCGAAAACCATCGCCCGAGTCGATGATCACGCCGAGGGTCTGATCCGTCATTTCTGGCCAGGGCCCCTCACCCTCATCCTGCCCTATAGCGGTGGTGACGCCGTCACCCATACGGCCCGCGCCGGGCTGGGCACGGTGGCCATACGGGCGCCCGCGCATCCTGTTGCCCGCGCCTTGATCACCGCCGTCGGTCGCCCAGTGGTCGCCCCCAGTGCCAATAAATCAGGCCGATTAAGCCCCACAAGCGCCATGATGGTGGCCGAGGCTCTTGGCCAGGATGTGCCCCTGATCCTAGGGGGTGGGCGTTGTGATATCGGGCTGGAAAGCACCGTGCTCGACCTCACCAACCAACCGCCGACCATCCTGCGCCCTGGTGCTATTATGGCCGAAGACCTGGCGGCATTTTGCCCGGATGTCCAAGGCTTTCAGGACCAATCAGAACCAAACGCGCCGGCCTCCCCCGGCCTATTGTTGCGCCATTATGCGCCACGCCTGCCCCTGCGCATTGAGGTGCGCGAGGGGCCGTTGGCCGCGGATGAAGCCTTTATTGGCTTTGGCCCCAACCCGTTCCCGCCCAAGGGTGGCCATAGCCGCCATAGCCTCAGCCCCACCGGGGATTTGGACGAGGCCGCCCAGGCATTGTTTGGTTTGCTCAAGACGGTGGAGGATAGCGGGGCTGCCAGGATTGCCGTCGCCCCCATCCCTGACACCGGCATTGGCCTGGCGATCAACGACCGCCTGCGCCGGGCCGCGGCGGCCAGCCAATTGGATTCAGGGGGCCAAGACACATGACAAGCCCCAGCGATCCGACCACCAAGCCAATTACCGATCAGATCACCAGCCAGTTTGATGCCGCGGCGGTGGTGCTGCCCGGCGATGACCGCTTCGCCCCCTATGTCACGGAATGGCGCGGGAAGTATCAGGCCACCGCCCTAGCTATCTTTCGT
Source organism: Pseudomonadota bacterium (assembly GCA_039814445.1). Taxonomy (GTDB): domain Bacteria; phylum Pseudomonadota; class Alphaproteobacteria; order TMED2; family TMED2; genus TMED2. Next base: position 7,141 of record JBCCBF010000096.1, on the reverse strand, counting down.
CCCGCCACCACGGCCGAGGTCGCCGAGGTCGTGCAATTCTGCCAGGCCCATGGTCTTGCCATGGTGCCCCAGGGCGGGAACACCAGCCTGGTCGGCGGGTCCGTGCCCGTGGATGGCAGCCGCACGGTCGTTATCTCCCTGGACCGGATGGCCGCCGTGCGGGAAGTTGATGCGGTCAACAACACGCTAACCGTGGATGCGGGCTGTATTCTCTCAACCATCCAGGAAGAGGCTGAGGCCATCGACCGGTATTTCCCGCTTAGCCTCGGCGCGGAGGGCTCCTGCCGGATTGGCGGGAATATCGCCACCAATGCGGGCGGCATCCTCACCTTGCGCTACGGCAATACTCGCGATCAGGTGCTGGGGCTGGAGGTGGTCACCGCCGATGGCCAAATCTGGGACGGCTTGAACAGCCTGCGCAAGAACAACACCGGCTATGATTTGAAACAGTTATTCATCGGCAGCGAAGGCACAATCGGTATCATCACCGGCGCGTGCCTTAAACTGCACCCACGGCCACGGCACCGGATCACGGTGTTTATAGGCCTCGACAGTCCCAGCGATGCGCTCACCGCCCTCAATATGCTCAACAGCGCCAGCGGCGGCCAGGTGGAAGCCTTTGAGCTGATCAGCCGTATCAGCCTGGATTTAGCGTTCAAGCATATCGACGGCTGCCGTGACCCGCTGGCGGCCCCCTACCCCTGGTATGGGCTCGCCGAAATCACGGCCGGTCGGGCCGATAGCGGCCTGGATGATGTGATCGAGAACACCCTGGGTGAGTTGATCGAAGCCGACAGCGTGCTCGACGCCACCATCGCCCAAAATGACAGCCAGCGCGCCAGTTTCTGGCATCTGCGGGAGGCTATCGTGGAAGCCCAGCGGCTTGAGGGCGGGTCGATCAAGCATGATATCGCGGTGCCGGTCTCAAGGATCGCCAGTTTTATCGAGGCTGGGATGGCGCGCGCGACAGACATAATGCCCGATATCCGCCCTACCGTGTTCGGCCATATCGGTGACGGTAATCTGCATTTCAACATGATGCAGCCCAAAGGGATGGCCCGTGAGGATTTCCTCGCCCGCTGGGATGATATCACCGGGCCAATCCACGCGCTGGTGATGGAGTATGGCGGTAGCTTTAGTGCTGAACATGGGGTCGGTCGGCTTAAAACACCCGATATGGCCCAGTATAAACCACCTGTTGAGTTGGCGATGATGCGGGCGATCAAACAAGCGCTCGACCCCCATGACCGGATGAACCCCGGCATTCTGATCCCGCGCTAAGCTGTTGTGTATCCCGCGCTGAGGCGTCGTGTTCCCACGCTGAGGCGTTGAGCCCCATTTCCAAAACGCGCGCGATCAGGTATCAAAGCAAAAAACGAAAACAACATCTTAGCGGGAAACATCATGGCCAATAGTGAGCTCATCGCTGAGTTGCAGCGGATCGTGGGCAGCAAACATGTGATCACGAACGCCAAATCCATGAAGCGGTTTTGCAAAGGCTATCGCTCTGGCGAAGGCGAGGCCATTGCGGTGGTGCGACCCGGTACCCTGCTTGAGCAGTGGAAAACGGTACAAGCCTGTGCGGCGGCCGACAAAATCATCATCATGCAAGCGGCCAATACCGGTCTAACCGAGGGGTCGACGCCGAAGGATACCTATGACCGCGAGGTGGTGATCCTGAACACCATGCGGATGTCACAAATCCAACTGATCCGCGACGGCAAGCAAATCGTCAGCTTTCCCGGCGCCACCCTCTTTGCCCTCGAACAGCTCTTGCGCCCGCTGGGTCGCCAACCCCATTCGGTGATTGGCTCATCAACCATTGGCGCGTCCATTGTCGGTGGGGTTTGTAACAACGCCGGCGGGTCCTTATGCGAGCGTGGCCCGTCCTATACCGAATTGGCCCTGTATGCCGAGATCAAAGAGGATGGCCAGGTGGAGCTGGTGAACCATCTGGGTATTGATTTGGGCGATGATCCGGAAACCATTCTCACCCGGCTTGAGCACGGTGATTACACCGAAGAGCAGGTGGAGGACACCAACCGCAAGGCCTCAGACACCAACTACCCCCAATGGATCCGCGATGTAGATGCCGATACGCCCTCGCGCTACAACGGGGATGCCACCCGGCTCTATGGTATCTCAGGCTGTGCCGGTAAGCGGCTGGTGTTTGCCGCACGGCTCGACACCTACGCCACATATGAGCGTGAGCAAGTCTTCTATCTGGGCACAACCGACACAACGGTCCTAACCAAGCTGCGCCGTGACTTCCTTAAAACGTTCAAAACCCTGCCCGTATCCGGTGAGTATATGCACACCGAAGCCTACGCCTTCACCAAGGTCTATGGCAAAGACACCTTGGTGCTGATCGATAAACTGGGCACCGACCGCCTGCCAAAGCTCTTTGCTATCAAAGGCTGGCTCGATGCCCGGTTGAATAAACTACCGCTTTTGCCCAAAAACATGATCGACCGCATCTTGCAGGGGATCAGCTATCTCTGGCCGAACCCGCTGATGACGCGGATGGAAGAATTTCACGACCGCTTCCCGCACCATCTGATCCTCAAAATGCATGATGACGGGATCGAAGAGGCCGAGGCCTATTTAAAGGAGCATATGGACGGCACGGTCAGTGATTGGTTCGCCTGCACGCCGCGGGAAGCCAAAGTCGCCAGCCTGCATCGCTTTGCCGCTGCGGGGGTGCCGGTGCGATACGCGGCGGTGAACCCAGAAAAAGTCTCAGACATTCTCGCGCTGGATATCGCCCTACGCCGCAATGACACCGATTGGTTCGAAGTGCTGCCCGATGAGATTGCCGAGGGGATCAGCCACAAGGTCTATTATGGGCATTTCTTCTGCCATGTAATGCACCAGGATTATGTCATCAAGAAAGGCTATGACCCGAAAGAGATCAAAGCCGAGATGTTAAAAATTCTGGACAAACGCAGGGCGCAATACCCCTCCGAGCATAATGTGGGTCACATTTATCATGCCTCAGAAGACCAAAAAGCATTCTTCAAAGCCTGCGATCCCACCAACAGCCTGAACCCCGGCATTGGCAAGATGTCCAAGCAGAAGCATTACGCCTAATCGCGGCCTTAGTTTTTTGGCGAGTAAACCAATCAGCCTGTGGCTGCCCTATAACGACGAAAAGCGGCGGCCTCTGGGGAGACCGCCGTTCGTGTATGTTCTGCGTGGCGACCCGGTGACCCGATCGCGCCCATGATTAAGTTAGCCCTGACGCGCCTTAAAGCGGGGGTTCTTCTTGTTAATCACGTAAACCCGGCCTTTACGACGGATCACACGGCAGTTTTTGTCACGCTTTTTCAGCGTCTTGAGTGAGTTTGCAACACGCATTAATCTATTCCTGTGTTCGGATTGCCGTGTTGATAAAGGCCCAAGCGCCGTCTGTCAACGGCTACCGCGGCTATTCCTGGCCACTATTTTCCCGCGTCACGCGGTCAAAACCATCATCTGGCCCGGCTGATACCGGCAAAATGGCATGGACCCGCTTCACGTGTAAGCCATCTTCCAACGCCATCAACCGGCGGGTCAACAAGGCGATTTCATCGGTCACGATGGATTTGGCCTCCGCTTCAAGATCCGTGTTGGTCAGATGATCATGCAGCCGGCTTAAACCTAGCTTGGTCTGACGCCGATAAGGGGCCGACATATCCTCCACGGTTCGCACATCAAACCCAGCTGATGCGAGCCCCTTCTCAATCTCTGAGATCGGAACCAGGTGGGGTTCTAACCGTTCTGTTCGGAACCACGCCCTCAGGGCGCCGGTTTGGATGTCAGCGTCAGCCGCGAGTACAAAATCGGTAAATACCAGCTGTCCGCGATCTTTCAAAATAGCCGCCAATGCCTGCCAAAGCTGGTCTTTATCCGCCACCGTGTAGAAAAGATTCAGGGCGATACAGAACTCATGGCGACGGCCCAGATCAAAGCGATCGAGATCAAAGGCGTGAAATTGCACCCGCTTGGGATCGGGCAAATCCTGGACCCGGCTGGGTGCCTCAGCCAATAACAGCTCACTTTGTTCATAGGCATCCACATAGGTGCCGTAACGCTCAGCGGCGTGACCGGCAACACCGCCCAAACCCGCTGATAAATCAGCCAAGCTCGAGGTGGGGTTTAACGGTAGGGTCGCCACAAGTTTGGGGATCCAACTATCAGCGCCGGGTTCGACAAAGCCCTCGCCCCACATTAATTCTGCCAATTGCAACCGTGTGGGGTTCCAAAGGGGTCGCCCATGGCGGTCCTGCCCCGCGCGGCTTGGGGCTTCTTGGCTTTCTGGAAACGCGCTGTCCTTTTGCCGGGTTTGACTGGTTTTGTCTTCGACAACCGGGGTTGTGCGCCGGGCTTGACGGTTGTTGACGGCCTCCAAATCAAAGCCTTCCCACCAGGCGACCAGACGGGTTCGCCAATCCAGGCGCACATCACGCAAGGGCATCCCTTCATAAAGCAACGGCATTGATATCCTTCCACCCTACATCGGTTCATGTAAGGGGCAGGCTAGCGCGTGCGGCGTTAAAAACTGGCTAACCGCGGCTGGTGAAGGGGTTACAACAGGGACCCTTGATCGGGGTCGGTAGCCTTACGCGATTTAGCAGGCTTCAAGCTTGGTTTGGTCATTGGCTTGATCGCTGGTTTTACCGGTGTTGTTGGTTCTGCCGCCATCGTCTGGCCGCTGATATCGCCGTCACCGGTCACGCGCGCCTGGCGGGTGCCATCAGCAAAATGCAGCCTTACCATCTGGTCCGTGGCCAATTGCGCCGCCTGGGTCAGGGCCCTTATGTCACGCGCATCATCCCCATCGCCTGCTTGGCTCACCATTACATAGCCGCGGGCTAAAACTGATTTATGGCTCACGGCTTCCAGGCGATCCCCCAAGGCCGTCAAGCGTTCCTGGCGTCGATCAAGATCGCGCCCGGTGGCCGCTTTAGCGCGTTCTTGCAGCTCAGCCAACCGGGTCATGGATTGCTCAGCCATCTGCATGATAGGCTTCACACTCAACCGATCAGTGGCATGGGCGAGTGATGTTTGCCGGTCACGGACACATTGATGCAAAGCGCGGCCCAGTCGCTCATCGAGCTGGTCTAAGCGCTGCATCTCCGTTTCCAGGCGCTGGCGAGGGTGGATCAACCCGCGGCTCAAGGCGTCAAGCTGCATCCCGCGATTTTCCAGGCCGCGGCGGGCAGCGCTATCAAGCCGGGTTTCAGAATCACGAATGGTGTAGATCAAATCAGCGCGTACCGGCACCGCCATCTCAGCGGCCGCGGTCGGGGTGGGGGCGCGGCGATCACTGGCGAAATCAATCAGGGTGGTGTCTGTTTCATGGCCAACCGCTGAGATCAAAGGGATGTCACTGGCCGCCGTGGCTCGCACCACAATCTCTTCGTTAAACGCCATCAAATCTTCAAGACTGCCGCCACCGCGCGCCACGATGATCAAATCAGGGCGGGGCACCACACCAGTGCCATCGGCGGGCAGCGCGTTAAAGCCCTGGATGGCGGCCGCCACCCCTTCGGCAGCGCCCGGCCCCTGTACAATCGTCGGCCAGACCAACACATGGCGGGGGAAACGATCTTGCAGCCGGTGAAGAATATCCCGGATGACAGCCCCAGTGGGCGAGGTCACCACGCCAATAATCTGGGGTAAAAATGGCAAATCCTGTTTACGCGCCTCATCGAACAGGCCTTCAGCCGCCAGTTTGCGCTTACGCTCTTCGAGCATCTTAAGCAGGGCACCCTCGCCCGCCAATTCCATCGACTCGATGACAATTTGATACTTCGAACGCCCCGGATAGGTGGTGAGACGGCCCGTGCAGATAACCTCAAGCCCTTCCTCGGGCTTCACGCTGAGCTTATTGGCAGCGCCGCGCCAACAAACGCCATCAATCACCGCCTGATCATCTTTTAAGGTCATGTAAATATGACCGGATGCCGCGCGTTTTGGCTGGCTGATCTCACCGCGCACCCGCACGAAACCATAGGCATCCTCCACGGTCCGCTTCAGCGATTGGCTGATTTCACCCACGCTGAATACCGGCACATTGGAACCGGGGGCCTGGTCTTGTGATGCCGTGCCAGCGGCTGGCGGACTGCCCGCGAGGGCGCTTAATGGATTATTGGGGTCTTGTGCCATGATGGCGGCATGATACAAACCACCAGCGTCAAAACAAGCTGCACAATCACCTGTTTGGTCACTGGCAGCCCCTTGCCTGTTGAGAAGATGACACCATGAAGATTTTGATCGTTGGTTCCGGTGGCCGTGAACATGCGTTGTGCTGGGCCATATCGGGCTCGCCCCTGGCCAATGAGCTGTATTGTGCCCCTGGCAATGCCGGGATTGCCGAGGTCGCCAAATTGGTGGATATCAAGGCTGAGGACGTTGATGGCTTGGTGGGTTTCGCCCAGGAAAACGACATTGATTTCGTTGTGGTTGGCCCCGAACAACCCTTGGTATTGGGCTTGGTCGATAAACTCGATGCGGTGGGCATCCCATCCTTTGGCCCCAACGCCGCTGCCGCACGCCTGGAAGGGTCCAAGGCGTTTTCCAAAGATTTGATGAAGAAATACGCGATCCCAACCGCGCGTTATGAGCGGTTTACCGACCCAGAAGCCGCCAAGGCTTACTTGAGCGGTGAGGAAATGCCGATCGTGATTAAGGCCGATGGTCTGGCGGCGGGTAAAGGCGTGATCATCGCTGAGAATTTCGACCAAGCAGACGCCACCATCGATGACATGCTGTCAGGCAATGCTTTTGGTGAGGCTGGCGCTGAAATCGTCATTGAAGAATTTATGCATGGGGTCGAGGCCAGCTTTTTCGTCCTCTGTGATGGGGATAATATCCTGCCCCTGGCCAGCGCCCAGGATCACAAGCGGGTCGGGGATGGGGATAAGGGCCCGAATACCGGCGGCATGGGGGCCTATTCCCCTGCCTTGGTCCTAACCGCCGCGTTGGAACAAGAGGTCATCGAAACCATTGCCAAGCCGACCATCGCGGCCATGCAGGCCGAGGGCTGCCCCTATAAGGGCGTGCTGTATATCGGCCTGATGCTGGTTGAAGAGGAAGGCGTCACCAAACCAAAGGTGGTCGAGTATAATTGCCGGTTCGGGGATCCCGAATGCCAAGT
>JBCCBF010000094.1:0-8918 GCA_039814445.1 Pseudomonadota bacterium | reverse complement strand
GCTTGATAAACCGGCATATCGGGTAAGTTCCCACGCGCCACCTGGTCATAACTGCGTGTCACTTCACCCATTTTCTCAGGCTGCGGTGGGTTCACATAATTCAGGCAAAAGATAAGCCCCAGATAAAGCGGCATATAGTTCTTATCGATCGCATAGTTTGCCAGCCCCGTTTCTAGAGATTCTTGGATTCGACCTTGGCTGGTTAGCGCTGAATTTTTGATCCGCAAGATATACTGGTCTTCGGGATAATCCTTAAGCAACTCATCACAAAGCTCTGATGATTTTTCAAACCGTCTGAAAGAGATCAATAGATTGGCAATATCCATTTTGTTGGCATCAGAGATTTTGTCTGATGCTTGCGCTTTCTCTACGTAGTCTAGGGTTTGTACATTATCGCCAAGTCGATCATAGGCTTTCGCGTATTCCATGAACGCATCGGGATCATCCACCAGCTCTTGGTGAATGTGATCCAGGTTTTTAAGCGCTAACCGCGCCTCCCCCCGGTTATTGTAAATGGTTGCCAGGTTAACCCGCGCATCCACATAAAGTGGCTCACGATCCAAGATTTCCTGGAACAACGCGATCGCCTGATCATCATCCTCACGCTTCATCATGATGGTGGCGATGTTGAGCTTGGCTTCCAGATGATCGGGTTGATATTCCAAACACTTGTTAAAAGAGGCTTCCGCCAGGTCGTAATTTGCCTGGGCGTGGTGAGCCAACCCCATATTGTAATGGGCCAAGGGCCAGTTCGGCTCTAGCTCCAACACTCGTTCAAGCTGTTTGATGGCCATGTCGGGTTGCTCGTTTTGCAGGTAGCAAAACCCCACATTGGCAATTAACGAGGCGTTGCTTGGTTGCAGATCAACCGCCTGCAACAGCGCGGCAATAGCTGCCGGATAATCTTGCTGATTAATCTGCTCCATGGCTTTGGCATGGAGGGCCTCAACGGTTTTAGGGGCCACCGGCTTATCGGTTTGCGACACGAATTCCACCTTATCAATCAGCCTCGGACGAGGCTTTCTGGTCTACGGCTTGAGCCTGCTGCCCACAGAATATTTGGCGTGCCGTCGGACACGCAAACCAGGCTGTCATCTCATAACGATGACCAGGGGAGCAAAAACTCACGGCCCTGGCAAGAACTGGCTGCCGTGATGCTTGAATTGCACGCTGTCGCATGCAGCGGCTTGGGCCAGAACGCGCATGAGTGCACAGCGCTTGTGAGCCCCCACCCCACACAAATCGATCAGCCAAACCCGTTTTTCCGCCTGGCCTTAACCAGTCATTAGCGACCCCCGGGCCATAACATAGAGGCCAAGTAATGACGGGAAAAATCCCTGAAAAACCGGGCCCTCAGTTTCTGAGCCTTGTTGTGAGCCTTGGCAGCCCTCCCCCGTAAAACGCGGGTGAGGTTTTGTTCTCGTTGATCACACCAGAAGGGTATCGATCATGACTATCCAAAACTCTATCAACACGAATGTGGGCGCGCTGGTCGCGCTGCGCAATCTCAATACTGTCGCCTCAGATTTACAATCTGTGCAGAATCGCGTGTCCACCGGTTTGCGCGTGTCGAGCGCCCAAGAAGACGCCTCGGTTTTCTCGGTCGCCCAAGGTATTCGGGCTGAACTCAAAGGATTTGAAGCGGTGAATGGCGCCCTTGCTGGCTCCAAAGGCATTGTGACAGTGGCCATCTCATCCGCCACATCGGTCTCAAACTTATTAGGCGATGTGCGAACCAAGCTCTCCCAGCTCGCGGATGAGAGCATCTCCAGCCAACAACGCGAAATCTTCACCGATGATCTACGTGCCCAAGTGGACCAACTGCGCAGTTTCCTGGAAGGCGCTGAGTATAATGGTCGCAACATTCTCTCGGGTGATCAGGGCACCAATGGTGATGACTTCACCAATTTCGACGTGGCCGAGGGCGTGCGTACCATCAAAAATATTGATGGTGGTGGCCTGGAGATTCGCGCCAATGATTTGGTGCTTGGCAGCGGTGGCACGAACGGCACCACCGGCTTTATCGCCCTGTCACGGATTGTCTATTCAACAGACACCACCGATGGCGGCGCCAATGGTCAGGTGGGTGACGACACGGCGGCAACTAACATTGTGGACACCACGGACCGTGAATTCACCGCCCGGTCCATCGTCAACGCGCGGGTGGCCCAGGCTGCCCTGGCTGGTCTGACCGACGCCGGCGGTCGCCAAACCGATGCGTTCCGATCTGCCGATAGCGCCACCGCGGGCTCTGATTCTGTGTTCAACAGCGCCTTCTCCTTATTTGAGGCTGAGGTGAACGAAGCCTTGGGTCAATTGGGTGCTGATAACCGGTCGATCGAATTCCAGGTGACCTTCAATCAATCCCTGTCCGATGCCACCACGGAAGGGCTTGGTAATTTGGTTGATGCGGATTTGGCCAAGGAGTCGGCACGTTTGCAGGCTTTACAGACCAAGCAGCAGCTATCGATCCAGGCGCTTGCGATTGCCAATCAGCAGCCGACCAACGTGCTCGCGCTGTTCAACTAATCATCCAAAAATAACTGAAAAATCAACAGCATCGGCCATTCCTCTCCAGGGGTGGCCGATGTCATTTGTGGGGTATAAACCGCCAAGAGCTTGGTAAGCTTTGATTCAAAATGGTTGATAAAAGATTGCCAAATCGGCCTGTCTCCGGTTTAATGTTGGGCATCGGTAGAACCGTGTTCAACATGTCGCCAGAAGGGAGACAACCAAATGACTATCCAAAACTCCATTAATACTAATGTGGGTGCGCTTGTTGCGCTCCGTAACCTCAACACCGTTAACCGGGACCTGGAAGCTGTCCAGAACCGTGTTTCAACAGGTTTGAAAGTTTCGGGTGCTCGTGACGACGCCTCCGTGTTCTCGGTCGCGCAAGGTATTCGCGGTGACCTAAAAGGTTATGAAGCCGTTGGCCAGGCATTATCTGGTGGCCGTGGTATTCTGAGTGTTGCAGAAAGTGGCGCTACTCAGGTCTCTAACCTCCTTGCCGACATTCGCGGTAAATTAACCCAGCTCTCTGACGAAGGTATCTCACAAGATCAGCGTCAGATTTACAGTGCTGACCTTAAAGAGCAATTCCTGTCCTTACGTAGTTTCCTAGAAGGGGCAAACTATAACGGTCGGAACCTGATTTCAGCTAACAATGGTACATCCGTTAATGGTGAGAACGACGGTCGATTCCAGCTCTTTACCCAAGCTGCTGACGCCAAAGTTATTCGGTCGGTTAATGGTGAACAGCTTACTCTGCGTGCCGCCGACCTCTTGGTTGGTGATTCTACAGCGATTGCTGCGACCAGTGAAATCGACGCCTTCCAGGCATTTGCCCGAGTGGTGTTTGTGACCCAAGGTGGTACTGCTGCGGCAACGGCTGCTGACGGTCAGAATGCGGTTGACTTTGGTGCCGCCACACTAACCCAATCATCTTCAGCCACGGCTGGTACTGTTGATGGTGGTGCGACTGGTTCATTGTTGGCTCGTGAGTTCATTGGTGCTCGTATCGCCCAGGCCGCTCTCGCGGATCTGGACGCCAACGGTAACCGCGCCACGGCATCATTCCGGACAGCTGATACAGCCACGGCCGGTACGATTTCCGTGTTTAACAGCGCGCTTGCTTTCTTCGAGCAAGAAGTGGCCGCCGCTCTGGGTAGCATCGGTGCTGATCTGCGTAACGTTGACTTCCAAATTAACTTCAACACTTCTATCGCTGATGCGGTGGAAGAAGGTTTGGGATCATTGGTCGACGCCGATCTGGCCCGTGAATCAGCACGGTTGCAGGCCTTGCAGACCAAGCAGCAGCTGTCTGTACAGACCCTGGCAATTGCTAACCAGCGTCCAACCATTCTGCTCAGCTTGTTCCAGTAATAACTGGCAACAAAAACCTGACAAAAAAGGCCGGCGGGGATTTCCCCGCCGGTTTTTTTTAGGCTACAATACTAAGAATAGCGTGGGGTTTAAGATCCCCTTGCCCTTGATGATGTGATGTAATTTATGCCGCTAAAAGTTCGCCTGAAGCCGAGTGAGAAAGTCGTGATTAATGGCGCGGTGATGACCGCCGGTGATAATGGTGCCACCCTGGTCCTGCATAACAAAGCGTCCCTATTACGCGCCAAAGACATCATGCAGGAAGAAGACGCGAACACCCCGGCAAAGCGCCTCTATTTCATGATCATGCTGATGTATCTCGACCCTGAGAATAAATCAGACTACATGGAAAACTACCTCGATTTCGCCATGGACATCATGAACGTAACGGGGCTCAAGCAAATGAAAAAATCCATTGCGCTTATTCATCAGGACATTTCAGACGGTGAATTCTATCGCGCGTTAAAAACTTGCCGCGCTGTCATGAAACTGGAATCAGAATTGCTTTCTTTGACAGAGCAATCCGTGGAAGAGGAAGCGAGCTAATCCATGAGCAATTATGCGGCCTACCAACAAAGCCAAAATGCCACCCAAGATCCACGCCATGTGGAATATCGGTTATTGGGCCAAGTGACCGCGGCCTTGATTACTGCCCAACAGGTCTGGGAAAAATCAAAAGCCGATGTGGAAGCGAAGAAGCAAGTGGTGGACGCTGCCTTGTGGAACCGCAATGTCTGGTCAGCATTCCGCACTGATCTGTTGGACGAAGGAAACCAATTGCCCAAGGAATTAAAGGCGCAACTGATCAGCATCTCTCTATTTATCGAGCGTGAAACCAACAGTATCATGACGGGTGATGCTGATTTTGAAGCCTTAATCGATATCAACCAACAAATCATCGAAGGGCTTCGGCCAAAAGGCGCCGAAGAAGCCGCGCCCGTGGATCAGACTGCCGAACAAACGGCGCCTACAGGCTCCATGTCCATTGACAGCAGGGCCTGATCCCTCGCCCGTATGCCGCGTTAATCGAGGCAGTTTTTGCCGCCTCGGAACATATTGACTAGCCTCATACTGCCCACAGTAAGACTCCGGCGATCCACCCTAATTAAGCCACTGTTTTTAAAAAGAAATTAAACTTTAGTAGCGCGCCCAATGTGGCGCGTTTTTTGCAGCTATACCCACAGACAAATTATTCAGCTGGAGTTTCCCATGGTTGGTTTGACAGCAGCGCTCTACGCGGCCAACTCAAGTTTGACGATTAACGCCCGTGATATCGATGTTATCTCGCGCAATATCGCCAACACTGATACCCCCGGTTACACCCGGAAAGAATTGGCACGCGGCAATTTGGTGTTTGGTACCCAGGGGGCTGGTGTTCGGTCCACGGGTCTAACGCGGTTCGTGCCGGTCGAATTGCAACGGCAGTTCCGGTTCCAAACCTCCATCACATCGTCATTGGACCAACAGACCACTATTCTCTCGCGGATTGAGATCGCCAATGGCAACCCAAGCGATGCGAATTCCATTGGTGCCCTAATGGGCGAGGTGGAAGATGCCTTCCGCCAAGTGGCCTTGGAACCCGATGACAATCTGTTGCAGCAACAGGTTATTCAAAAACTGACACGGTTCACCCAAGAGATGAACCAATATTCAGACCAGATCCAAGAACAACGACGCCAGGCTGAACTGGGCATCGAAGAGACCGTACAAACGGTTAACGAGCTGGTCAGTGACATTCATTTGCTCAGTGACCAGATTGTGTTGGTGCGGGCTGGTGGTGATGATAGCAGTGAGTTGGAGGATCAGCGTGATGCCCTGACTGATCTGCTCGCCGAAGAGATAGATATTAGCTACTACCAGGAGACCAATGGCCGGCTGATTATCTCACTTGCCGATGGTAAAACCCTGCTGGAGCAACAACCCTTCCCGCTGAAGTTTACCCGGCGCAACGTTACGCCTCAGGCGTTTTACAACCCCGCGACCCCTGCCCCTGCCCCCGGCAGCGGTTTGCTTGGTGGGGTTATATTGGATCTGCCCGATGGTGGCCCGGATCTGGATGTGACCAGCTCCTTTGGTGCTGGTAAGTTGGGCGCTTTGCTCAAAATGCGTGATGAGAGCTTGCCTCAGGCCCAAGCCCAGCTTGATGAACTTGCTGCCAATCTGATGGTGCGCTTTGGCTCGCTTCGTGATGGCCAGCCTGATGCCAGTATCGCTATTTACCAGATCCTAAACGATCCAGGTGACACACTGGTGCCCTCGGCCACCGCGCAAAACTATGCTGATGCCGCCGCTGAAGGCGGGGTCAATAATGACTTTGATTTTGTCGCCCTAGGCCCGCCCTTCAGCACCTCAACTGTGGGGAATAACCAAGAGGTTGGCCTGGCCGGTCGGATTGAGATCAGCAACGACTTTGCCAATAATTTGTTCCGCGTGCGCGAAGGCCGGTTTTTCCAGCTATCACCCAACGAGGGCGCACCCGATGTCAATGGCGATCCACAATTCCTGCCCAATGACTCAAGCCTAATCCAGCGGGTGATTGATGAGGTGTTTGAGGCGAATACGGTGGACTTGTCTGGAGCGAATTTCTCAGGCGGTGCCGGGCCGACGAACTTCACCTACCGGGTCCGTGATGTGGGCGCCAGTGACAACCTCAACACGCGCTTGGATGATGTGTCCTCCGTTGAGGATTACACAAATTCGATTATTGCCTTTCAAGCCAACGTACTGGATGATTTGAACAATCAGCTGGATGCGGAAGGCTTTATTGAAACTCAGGTTGAAAATGAACTGAAGGGCGTGTCTGGCGTCAATATCGACCAAGAGCTTGCGCGCTTGATCGAGGTGGAAGCCGCCTATTCCGCGTCGGGTCAGATTATTTCAACCATCCGTGATTTATTCGACGAGTTACTTGCGATCATCTAAACTGATGCGTGCATGATAAGGAGCACAAGAATATGTCTATCCTTGCCACCTCGGTTCAACAACAGAACCTACAGAGCAATATTGGTCGACTACAAGTCGAGATCGATCGCCTTAGCAACCAGGTTTCAACAGGCAAAAAGGCCGACCGGTTTTCTGGCCTTGGTATTGATGCGCGACGGTCGCTTGAGTTGCGCTCGACGGTTACGACCTATGAACGCTATCAATTATCCATTAGCCGCACCCAATTGCTGCTGCAACAGCAGGTCACCGCGCTTAACCAGATGGATGATATCATCAATGAAGCGGTCGATGAGCTGGTGACCAAGCTTGATGGCGGTGTGCCAAATGTGGATATCGCTAATGTGGAAGCCCAAGGCCGGTTGACCGAGATCATCAGTCTCATGAACAGCCAATATCAGGGGCAATTCCTGTTCGGTGGTCGCGGGGTGACCGGGGCAAACGTTGTGGCTGGTGAGAACCGCCCCCCCGTTATCGGTTTTGAGAATGACGCGGCGGTACCCGATGGGGCCTTGCCCGGTGTTAACAACTACTTCAACCTCCTAACCAACAACGCCCTTGGCGTCAGTGTTACCAATATCGGCGCCGATGCTGGTGGTGGTGCGGCTATCGCCGGTGCTGATCGGGTCTTTGCCCGCCTTGATTACATCTTTAACAATGGCAATGCGGGTGCCCTACTCGCCGGCGATGCGGCTGTGGCCAACACTGGCGCGCCTAACAACTATGCCACCTGGTATAATGGCGATTTAGGCGGTGCTGGCGGCAATGATGTGTTCTTATCGGCTGAGATCTCCGAGAATACGACCATTACATACAACACCGTGATTGCCCGGGATAACGCCACCACAACCACCAGTGGTTTTGAAGATGTGGTGAAAGCTTTGAGCCTATTTTCCGCTTTCAGGCCAGCGGGTGGTGCGGTGAACCCTGCCAACGAAGATGAGTTTCTAGAGGTGTGGAACCGCGGCATTCAATTGCTTCGTGACGGGCAAGAGAAACTACAGCAAGAGGTCGCGCTTTTAGGCGAGCGGCAATCCCTGGCTGACCGTGAGTTAGAGCGCAATATCGAGGTGATTACCTTCAGCGAAATCGCGCTATCAGAAACCGAAGATGTGGATGTGGCGACAGTTATTACCGACCTCAACCTGCGTCAAAGCCAGCTGGAAGCCACGTTTAACATTACCGGTCGGTTGCAAAACATTCGCCTGAGCAATTTCCTCTAAGCCAGGGTGAGATAAAATTCAGACGTAAAAAAAGGGAGCCGCGGCTCCCTTTTTCTTTTGGCTTGTCGCACCACACCTATGAGCTTGCGAGGGTGACGACCTCGTTATCATCGGCATTGGCGTTGGCGTCGGTGCCCGTGTTGGTCACATCACTCACGCCATTCGCGGGCTGACCGCTTGATACCGCCACGGGCTCAGGTGGCGGCGGTGCCGTCTCTGTCGTGCTCACCTCGGGCGTATCAAGACCGGCCGTAGCAATTGATGGGGTGATCCCACCGGTGTCTGTGGCAATGGCTTCTGTCGTGGTGCCATCGGTGCTTAGCTCGGTTGACGTGGGGGCAACCGCATCATCAGGCGAGGTAATCCCGCTCAATTCAGGCCCTGATTGCAGCTCTTCCACAGCGGCCACATTCTGCTGGGCTGCTGGAGTTGATTGCGCCTCAGGCAGGTTCGCCACGAAATTGGCCAGGTCGGTCGGCGAGAGTGCCGTGCCGTTTTGATAAGAGGATATCTGTTGATCCGATGGGAGCTGCCGGGTCACATCGCCGGTGGAGCTGTCCCGGAACTGGAACAACACCAAGCTCGTATCCACATCAAGCTGGGCCACGGGGCTTACAAACACAGCCTCGGCCAAATCATTGACGCTCTCATCATTGATTTGGTTGGCGGGTGGTAGCCGGGCTTCTTGGTTCGTTTCTGGCGGACGAAACGCAACCGCAGTAACGCTTAAACCGTCGCTCATTACGATCTCCTCGCTAATTCACTCCTCTTTAAAATAGGGATTTATGCCGATTTCGTCAATGAAACCAGGCGATCCGCAGCTATGAAAGCGCCTCGAATCTGGTCAAAAAATCGTCATGCCGCTGTCAG
>JBCCBF010000226.1:0-4824 GCA_039814445.1 Pseudomonadota bacterium | reverse complement strand
TGCGAACTTAATACGCAACAAGTATTGGCAGGAGACCTTTTACAGAATGGTTAAGCTTAGAAAGGGGCTTTTGGATCCAAGAGATGTAGCTCAAGAGGATATTCCTGCATGGCTTGCAACAACCTATGGGGGATATCTCACTGAGATACAAAACCGCCTCTGGGAGGTTCATCCTCAGCACTTTTCAGATAGAGAGCATAGTCAACAGTTCTATCGCGAGGTCTTAGCTTTACAGCTGAGGATATGTTTGGAACTTATAGCTCACTCTATTGGTGATTTGGATCAGCTACATCATGGCACTTTCAGCCCCACCAAAAGATCCAAGAACAACATACCTAAAACTCTAAAAGGAAGGCAAAGTTCTAGTCTATGGCCTCGTATAGTACACCCTCAGGCTCCATACACTGAGGCACCATGGCAAGACGGCCATATTGCATTGATTAAGCCACGACATCTCCAATCGGTTTTGGAGATTAAAAACTTAAAAGGTCGAATTGATGATCTTATTCATGGCCTGCCAAGACCCCGAAAAAATGAAGAGGGCCGACTGTCTTTAGAAGACCTCCTATCTTCTTATAACGAAATCAAAGCATTTGCTGATCGTCAGCTTATAACCGACGAGAAAACCTTCTGCTGGTACATAGATAGTAGAAATGAATTTCGAAAACCCACTGGCAAGGATGCTGAAATTATTATCTCAATACGACCATCAGAAGACTTTTCAGAGAACATATGACGACGTAATGATCTCTTTGGTACCACCGATTTAAGCCTAGCAAAATCTTACTCCACGTATTTAGCAAGACGCAAAGCAAGGAGAAGATAGCACGATCAGATTAGCTTCAGGTTTTGGAGCCCAGATCTGCGAAACCCTGGCTTGCAGAAATTGATCCAAATAAAAAGAAACCCAACGATACAATTGCCGCGATCACTGCAACCCACTGTGCAGCATATCCAAAGAAGTTGGCCGAAATTTTAGCGTTCCAATAGGATATGCCAATAGATTCTCGTGAATGAAAGTATTGAGAAACGTATGTGAATGCAGCAACCAATGCTGCACAAAAAACACCGTAAACATATCTCTCAAGAGGCGTAGCAAACGCTATAAGCATTGGTGATTGGATGGTTGCCAAGTGCCCAACAAAGGCCAGTGTTGAAACTGCAGCGCCACCGTTAATCAGTATAAGCGATTTTGTCGCCATTTGACCGGCAACCAGCACACTCTCATACATTTGAGGGTCAATGCTCTGAGGCTCATTTTCGCTGGTTTCGTAATCGCTATTCAAACTCTTGTTCCACTTCAATGAATTTAAGCAGAATACAATGGAGAGTGGGCACCAATACGTATTTGCTCACTTAACAAACGGATTTGAAAACAAAATCTGGCATATAAATCAATTACTAAGAAAAATAGCCCTCATATCGGGAAACCTAGTTTTGGGTTAAACCGCCCCAAAACCGCCCCAGAAAATCAGTCTAGGAAGAAAAAAGGCCGCTAAGTTATTGAAAAATATGGTGGGCGTGACTGGGATTGAACCAGTGACCCCTACGATGTCAACGTAGTGCTCTCCCGCTGAGCTACACGCCCTAAGACCATATACGGGACAGGGCATTCGCCCTGTGAGGCCGGGTGAATACCATTTGTGGGCATCAGCGGCAAGGACTTATCACGATCCCTTTAGATCCTCGTGGATGACAGGACGGGCAGCCTAGCCCCGGCCGGTTCGACGGGGCTGGGTGCGCCGTGTTAAGCGGATAGCACCACATCCACGTGCTGGGCCAGTTGGCGCAGATGGAATGGCTTTGACAAGATTGGCGTCTGCGTCGCTTTCGTCTCCCCTTTCAGGCTTAACGCCACGGCGGAAAAACCAGTGATCAACATCACCTGCATCGAGGGCCGCTCCTGGGCGGCTAGCTGGGCCAGCTGGACCCCATCGACGCCGGGTATGGCCACATCGGTCAAAAACAAATCAAAACAGTGCTGATAAAGCGCGGCCAAGGCATCGCGCCCATCATCCACATGGAGCACCGCATGGCCTGCTCGTTCCATGTTACGCCTGAGGAATGTACTGACCCCGTTATCACCATTTGCGATGAGAATGCGCGCCATATGCCTTTGTCTCTTCCCTAGCCCGAAGCCCTGTAACAGCAAGGCACACATAGCCGCGTACCACCTTGCCGTGCGCTAAAACGTCCCGTTACGTTCCACGCGCTTGTTTTCGCACTCTTAGCAGTCGCCCTGACCACCGAATCAGCTTATAATTAAGACTAGGTTGTTTTGACACAGCTTGATTTGATGCCCATAAACGAGCGCCATAACAAACGGTGTCAAAACCGAGCCCGGCTTAAACGATGCGTTCGGTACCAGTGACCTTTTCGTGCGTAGCCAAGTAAGATTGAAGCGGGATGCCGGAAGTAACCACGACCAAAAGTTACCAAATCGACCGACCGGCCGAACAACTGTTGCCGATTGTCCTCGCTTCGCCCCATAGCGGGGACATCTATCCTGCTGATTTAATTGAAAAAACCTCTTTGTGCACGAAACAGCTGCGCCAGTCAGAGGATGCGTTCGTTGACCAGCTCTATGCACCCGCGGTGGCAAATGGCGTGCCCCTGATTCGCGCACGCCTGGGCCGTGTGTTTATGGACCTCAATCGTGAGCCTTTCGAGCTGGATCCCGCGATGTTTG
Organism: Pseudomonadota bacterium; assembly: GCA_039814445.1. Lineage (GTDB taxonomy): Bacteria > Pseudomonadota > Alphaproteobacteria > TMED2 > TMED2 > TMED2. The sequence goes on along the minus strand of JBCCBF010000226.1, from coordinate 2,135 downwards.
AAGGCCCCTTGCCTGCCTATGCGAACACCACCAGCCCACGCCTCGCCGCGGGGTTGGGCACGATTGCCAAGGTCATCTCCAGCGGCGAGACCATCTACCCCAAGCGGTTGTCATTCCAGGCGGTGGCCCAGCTGATCGAGGCGTATTACCAGCCCTATCACGCCGCGCTCGCACGGCTTATGCAGCAGACGAAGGAAAAATTTGGTATGGCGATTTTGATCGATTGCCATTCCATGCCGTCCAATATGGGTTTCAAAGACCATCAGCGCCCCACCCAAAAGAACGCGCAAGTGGATTTTGTCCTTGGTGACTGCCACCGCAGCAGCTGTAACGCTGGTATCACGGCGTTTGTTGACCGTCATCTCAACCGGTTGGGATACCGGGTTGTGCGCAACCGCCCCTATGCTGGCGGGTACACAACCCAACATTACGGACGCCCGTCCAAGGCAATGCATGCCCTGCAAGTGGAGATCAATCGCGCGCTTTATATGGACGAAGTGCGGATTGAACCCCTGCCCACCCTGCCGCTCGTATCGCAGCAATTGGTGGATATGGTTGAAGCCCTGGGCCGTGGTTACCTGAGTAGCGCAGCGGCGGAATAAACCCACCAAGCGAGCCATGAAAATACTGGTAATCCCTCGTAAAGCGCTGGCAAATTCCAGACAAAAAAAAGCCGCTGAAAAAATCAGCGGCTTTAAGTTTTATTAGGGAGGAAACACCCAACAGAGAGAAGTTATCACGGCGTCACCACCGAATAACTGTCAGTGATGCTGACATATTATATGCGGCGCAACAAGTCAAAATGATCAAAAAATAAACTTTTTTCTGAAAAACTTATAATTGCCTAAAAAGTAGCCATTTATCCCTTAGCTCCCGGGCGAGGCCAGAACAAGCTTGCCAAGGCTGGCTTTGGCTTTTAGTTGGCTGGGCATGACCAATCTGATTGCCGATATCGGGGCGACGAATGCTCGCTTTGCGCTGATTGATGATGGCGTGCCCGCCCGCGGGCCCGAGGCAATCCGTGTGTTTAGTGTGCAATCCTATGCCGGGCTGGAAGACGCGATTGACGGCTATCTCACCGCCACCGGGGTGAGTGCTGATGCGTTAAACCAAGCAGCGATTTGCATAGCCGGGCCGGTCTTAGGCGACCAGATCACCATGACCAACCACCCCTGGGCGTTTAGCCAACGCGCGGTGTGTGAGCGCTTCGGCCTGGGCACCCTGGCGGTCATGAATGATTTCACCGCCATGGCCTTAAGCCTACCGCGCTTGAAAACCAGCGATCGTCGACAATTAGGCGGCGATCAAGCAACCCCGCATATGCCAAAGGCTGTGCTCGGCCCCGGCACCGGCCTGGGCGTGTCGGGGCTGATACCCGTCGACCATGGGGCCAAAGGGTATCGGTGGCAGCCGCTGGCGGGCGAAGGGGGGCACGTGACCCTAGCCGCCATGACCGACCGTGAGGCGGCAATCTTGCAAACCCAACAGCGCCTGACCGGGCATGTCTGCGCCGAGGACTTCTTATGCGGCCGGGGCCTTGTGAGCCTGTATCACGCGATTTGTGCCACCGATGACAAGCCTAAGCCTGTGGATTTGATACCCGCTGATGTCACTAACCGCGCGCTGGACGACAGTGATCCCATGGCGGTGGAATGCGTTCACTTGTTTTGCGGCTGGCTCGGCAGCGTGGCGGGCAATCTGGCCCTGACCCTAGGGTCCACGGGCGGCGTTTATATTGCCGGGGGTATTGTGCCGCGGTTGGGTCGTTTCTTTGATACATCACCCTTCCGCGACCGGTTTCAGAACAAAGGCCGGTTCGATGCCTATCTGGGGCCTATTCCCACCTATGTGGTCACCCATGAATTCCCCGCGTTTCTAGGGCTCATCGCTGCTTTGCAGCGGGATTAGGGATCAGTGAGATCAATGGGGCTTCATGGTCGGTTGGGTCATGGCCTCAAGCTCTGGGTGCAAATCTGGCAAGCCACCACCCCACAGCCCCGGTTCCACCGGCGTGATCTGCCAGCGATCATAGGTCAAACCCGGCTTACGGTCCCGATCGAGCATGATCGGGCCATCCAAATCGGTGAAATGCGCGCCCTGGGCCACCAAGGCGGCCGGTGCCATGGCGAGAGATG
>JBCCBF010000083.1:0-9441 GCA_039814445.1 Pseudomonadota bacterium | reverse complement strand
CTGGTCTTCTTTCTGGTGGCGGGCACGCTCTCGCGGCCATTGGACGGCGATCTTGATCTTGTCCGCACTGCAGATCTCGAAGGTGCGCTGCCCCCAGACACGCTCGTTGTGTATCGTTCGCTTTATCGACGGGGTGAATGATCGCATCGGTCGGGCGGTAGCCTGGTTGATGCTCACCATGGTGCTGATGACCTGTTTTGTGGTCTTGCTGCGCTATGCGATCTTGCCCCTGACGGCCCCGCTGTTAGAGGCTGAGTGGTTTGCCACCACCCTTGGGTTGCCGCTGGTGTGGTTGCGCGAAAATTACGTCAAGCTGCAGGAAAGTTATGTGTGGATGCACGGTATCACGTTCATGGTGGGGGCCGGGTATACGCTTCTCCATGACGGCCATGTGCGGGTGGACATTTTTTATCGCGGCGCGTCACCGAAGTATCAGGCCTGGGTTAACCTTCTAGGCACCCTATTACTGCTGGTGCCGGTGTTGTCGGTCATTGGCTACTACTCCTACCCTTACGTGGCCGATAGCTGGGAAAAGCTGGAAGCCTCCCGTGAAGCCGGCGGGCTTGAGGGCTTATACCTGCTCAAATCAATGCTGCTGGTCTTTGTCGTGCTGACCATGGCCCAGGGGTTATCCCTTGTTTTGCGCTCAATTCTGGTGCTCAACAACCACCCAGAATTCATCATCCCCGACGAAGAACAGGAGGCGATCTAGGTTATGGATCATATTCTCCTGGGCGAGATCCTCGCCGTTGTCATGTTTATCACCGCCTGTGCCACTCTGATGGCAGGTTTTCCCGTGGCGTTCACCCTGGCCGGAACGGCCCTGGCCTTTGCTTTTCTAGGTCATTTGATGCCTGACATTCTCGGCCTGTTTGGGGTTGAGGTGACGGGTACGGTCTTCCGGCTTAGTATTTTCGGCGGGCTGCCCTCGCGGTATTACGGGATTATGGTCAACGAGGTGCTGGTCGCCGTGCCGCTCTTTGTGTTCATGGGCGTTATGCTGGAGCGTTCCAAGATCGCCGAGAACCTGCTTGAAGTCATGGGGCAATTGTTTGGCGAGATGCGCGGTGGCCTAGGGCTCTCTGTGATTTTTGTCGGCATGCTCTTGGCTGCCTCCACGGGTATTGTGGGTGCCACGGTGGTCACCATGGGCTTGTTGAGCCTGCCAGCCATGATGAAGGCGGGCTATGATCCGAAGATCGCTACTGGCACCATCTGTGCGTCGGGCACGTTGGGCCAGATCATCCCGCCCTCTATCGTGCTTGTGCTGCTGGGCGATATCTTGCAAGGGGCCTGGACCCAAGCCCAGCTAGCCCAAGGCAATTTCGCGCCCGAGCCGATTAGCGTGGTGGATTTATTCGTCGGCGCTGTGATCCCCGGCATGATGCTGGTGGCGCTTTATATGGCGTGGATCATCGTTCAATCCGTGGTTAATCCTAAGGCCACCCCAGCGCTGGTGATCTCAGCCGAGGAAAAGAAAGCGCTCAAAGGCCGTGTGTTTAAGGTGTTGCTGCCCCCCGCCTTGCTGATTACCGCTGTGCTTGGATCGATCCTCGCGGGGGCGGCGACGCCAACCGAGGCCGCCGGTGTGGGGGCTGTGGGCTCAATGATCCTGGCCTATGTCTATAAACAGCTAAACTTGGCCACCCTGCGCCATGTGATGCAATCGACGCTCAAGATTTCCACCATGGTGTTCATCATCCTCGTGGGCGCGTCCCTCTTTAGCCTCGTGTTCCGCGGCCTTCACGGTGAGGCGCTGGTGGAAGAGGCGCTAAAATCCATGCCTGGCGGCGCCTTGGGGGCCATGCTGGTGGTCATGGCGATCATGTTTGTCATGGGCTTCTTCCTCGATTTTATCGAGATCGTCTTTGTGGTGGTGCCGATCGTTGGCCCGGTCTTGTTGCAACTGCCCGGGTTTGATCCGGTTTGGCTTGGCATCATGATTGCCATCAACCTACAGACCTCCTTCCTGACCCCGCCCTTTGGTTTTGCCTTATTCTACCTGCGTGGCGTGGCCCCGCCTGAGATCAAAACGATGGATATCTATCGCGGAGTGATTCCGTTTGTGATCATCCAGCTGTTGATGCTGTTGATCTTGGGCCTGTTCCCCGAGCTGGTGACCTGGCTACCCAGTGTGTTGCTGTAATCATGCTGATCCGAACTGAGCGCCTGATTATGCGCGCCCTGCGTCCGGCGGATGCCGAGCGCATGATGATGTTGCTGGCTGATCCCGATGTCACCCAGAACCTGGCTATCTTCTCGCAACCCGCCACCGCCGATGAGGTGGCCACATGGCTTGAGGGCGCTGTGGCGGATGCCGCCGCGGGGGAGGATTATCGTCTGGGGCTTTACCAGCCGGACACGGACCTCTTAATCGGCAACATCGGCCTGCATCCAAAATGGCCCGAGGGCACCGAGGCGGATTTCGGCTATTGGCTGGGCCGTGAGTTTTGGGGCCAGGGTTATGCCTCTGAGGTCGCCACCCGCCTGGTGGCCGACGCCAAGGTGCTGCAACCCAGCTTAGAGCGTTTGACCGCCACCACTGCCCCTGAGAACGCGGCTTCAATCAAATTATTAGAGCGCCTTGGTTTTCAGGCCGCTGGTATGGTTGAGCGGCCACTGGCCCATGGCGGTACTCGCCAATCGGCATTCTTTCAGCGTGATCTGTAAGCGCTTAGCGTCCCGCAGGCCTAAGCCTTATGATTTGTTGGATGGCATCGAAGTGCAGCAATAAATTCCTGATCAAAATGCTGAATAAGCCAATCAGGACTCACAAAATTTATAGCCTTACCAAAGCCGATATTGAGCATCAAAATTGATGGCCCAGCCATTAGAAAGATTTTTTCGGCGCTATATTGGTCTTCTAGCAAGGTGATATAGACCGGCTTTGCGGCTCCAAAACATCACGGCGGTAACGCTCGCCAGGAGGCTTATAAACCGGGATAGCGGCGTGATTTTGGGGTGGGGTATAGGCGTACGCTCTAATGGAAAAAGTAACCAAAAAAAGAAGGGCAACAGCATGCTGTCGCCCTTCCAAAGATTACAGGTATTCCCGGATAACTTATAGGTTCACATAGGGGAACGGCAGGGACCGTGCGGCGGTGAAGGTCTGCTCGGAGAACTTGGTCCAGGCCAGAGCGCCTTTACGGAAGTTCACGATGCTGGAGCCGACCTTCTTGCTCAACGGATCTTGGTTCATGAACTCAGTCATCAACTCACCCGAGATCCGGCCCAGCTCTTCAAGCAGGCTGTCAGGATAGGGGCGTGCATCCACATTGTGCTCATTGATCAGCTTTTGCAGACTGTCGTTGTTCCGCGCCATGAACTCACTCAACACCATCTGGTTGGCGACCGTGTTGGCTGCCGTCACGATGGCTTTGAGGTCATCGGGCAGGGCATTGAATTTCTCGAGATTGACAAAGCAATCCAGCGTGGTCGCGGGCTCATGCCAGCCGGGGTAGTAGTAGTACTGGGCGACCTTATAGATACCGAAGGCCAGATCGTTATACGGGCCGACCCATTCCATGGCGTCGATGGCACCGGTCTGCATGGCAGCCAGCAACTCACCACCGGGTAGGTTTACCACGGTGGCACCGGCGGCTTTAATCACTTCGCCACCCAGGCCCGGCATCCGCATCTTCAGACCTTTAAAGTCATCGACACCGTTGATTTCCTTATTAAACCAGCCGCCCATCTGGACGCCAGTGTTACCCGATGGGAAGAACTTACAACCCATCTCCGCATAGATTTCATCGCCCAGCTCTTGGCCACCGCCATATTGATACCAAGCGTTTTGCTCTTGGGCGGTCATACCAAAGGGCATGGCAGCCAGATATTGTGAGGCTGGGACTTTACCCTTCCAGTAGTAAGGCGCGCCGTGGCCCATTTCCACGGTGCCAGAGGACACGGCATCGATGGATTCAAAGGCCGGGACGATTTCGCCCGCACCATAGACTTTAACGCTCAGGCGGCCGTCGGACATGCGGGTGATGAAATCAGCCACGATCTCGGCACCGGTACCAAGGCCGGGGAAATTCTTCGGCCAGGTGGTGACCATGGACCATTCCATGCGACCTTGTGAAATCGCTGGCTTGGGGAAATTCGATGCCGCTGCGGCACCGGCTGTAATACCCGCAGCACCCGCCGCGGTCATAAACTTACGCCGTTCCATCACTTAAACTCCCTATAAGTCTGTTCGACTGAGTATCCGATAGAAGCAGGGCTACCGGAGCATTTTGCACTGCAACATACTGGTTTCGCAGCGTTTTTAAGACGTGGGAGAGTATACCGAGGAATGAAACGAGATCAATTGAAACCGATGGCGTCACGGGCTAATTCCGTGTGATCCTTTGCTAAACGGGTCTTGTCAAACGGCTGATGGATGGGCAAAGGAAGGGGTTAAGTATCCCGTTTCATGTTGATCGGACGTTAAGCCATGCCTGTCATTACCACCATTACTGCCGCTTTATTATTGATCACCCAACAGCTTCTGGTTCTGGGGATTGGTCGCTATCGCCGTGCCCAAAAGGTTGGTGTGGGTGTGGGGGATGACGCTAATTTAGAACGGTTAGTGCGCCGTCATGGTAATTTCGCTGAAAACGCCGCAATTTTTGTCGTCACCCTAGGCTGTCTGGAATTGTTGGTCGGCACGGGTATGCCCGTTTTGCTGCTCGCCTTAGCCTTTGTCATCTGCCGTGTTTTGCACTTGGTCGCGTTTTCCTCTTTGGGCGGGTCCCACGGCCAAGCTGGCGCGCGGGGCTATCTCAAAATACGGATGCTTGGGGTGTTGGGTACCATGGTGGTCGGCATCATCACCGGTATCTATGCCATGGTGGCGGCGCTGATGACCCTATGATCCCGGCTTGATGTCGTCGTCGCTCAGCTCGTACCAACCATGGGGGCCGAGAGCTTCCAAGGGACGGAAACGCTGTTTATAGGCCATTTTATCCGATTGTTGGATCCAATAGCCCAGATAAATGAAATCGCGCTCTTCGCTTTGGGCTAGCTCGATCAAGCTTAAGATCAGGTAATTGCCCAGGCTGCGGCCTGCTTCCTCAGGGTTAAAGAAGCTATAGACCGCCGAGAAGCCATCGGGGAGGCGGTCAACCAGCATGGCACCTACTAGAGCATCCTGACTGTCTCGCGCTTCTATTAGGGCTGTGTTGGCGCGTCCTTCATCAACCATGGCCACGTAATCAGTGAGGCCCATCCGCGCCATATCGCTTTCGCTGTGGCGGTCGTTTTGATAGGCGGCGAACAATTCATATTGCTCAACCGTAGCGGTGGCCGATACCGACCGCCAGGTCAAGTCTTGGTTCTGCTTCAATACCCGGCGCATGGACCGGCTAGGCTGATACCGCGCCACAGGAATGCGAACCGGGATACAGGCACTGCAATTAGGGCAGACGGGCCGGTAGATAATATCATGGGATCGCCGAAATCCGGCTTCGGTCAAGGTGGCATTGATCATAGTCGCGTTAGTGGCGTTGAGCCGAGCGAACAGCTTTCGCTCAACCTGGCCTTTGATGTAAGGGCAGGGCAAAGCGCCGGATCGGAAGAATTGGAGCAGTGGTTGGCGTGGGCGGTTGATGATCGACATGGGGGTTACGCCATACCGATTGGTTTGTGCATCACGCGGTCAGTGACAATCAATCCAAACTTCATCATTAAAAGGTAGGTCAGGATGGGGAGTTTGTCGATATCTGTGGCGGCTTAAAGCGCTCAGGCTGAAGCCATTGTCGCTGATTTGGCGGCATTCTCGTTAGTTCGGCGTGCTGATCAAATCTTCAAGCTGCTGCCCTGTGCCTGAGGCACGCCGTGAAACACCTGGCAAGGGCACGATTGATTCGGGCACGGGCACAATCCGGCGATAATTCGGATCATTGGCGCGAATGCCGCCACCTGCTTGGTTATCAGCCCCGGGTTGGCGTTCGGGATCACGCAGCAACACAATGCTGATCCGGCGATTTGATGCATCGCTTGGGCTATCAGGCCGTAATGGGTCGGTATCGGCCTTACCAACCACGCGGGATAAACGCTCATTATCCAGGCCAGCGGCGACCATGATGCGTCGGCTGGCATTGGCTCGGTCCGCGGATAAATCCCAATTATCGTAGGGTTGGCCATCACGGGTCAGCAATTGATCCGCATCGGTATGGCCGCTGATATCGACCTTGTTGTCCACATCAGCAATCGCAAGGGTGATTGTGCTGAGTAACTCTTGCACAAAGGGCAGGGGCTCAATCTCACCGGGCCCGAACATGGGACGTCTTTCGCTGTCGATGATTTGGATGCGCAAGCCATCGGTGGTTTGCTCTACCAGAAGGTTTTCGCCCACTTGATCGAGCACCCCTTGGTTCTCCAACAGCGCAAACAGCTCTTGGGACACTTGATTGTTCTGTTGGATTTCTTCAACGCTGAGAAGCTCACCGCCATCCAGGTCGGAAAACCCGCCATCCCGTTGCACATCCCGGTCATAGGAGGCGTCGTTGCCCCGGTCATCGCCCGCGGTGTTCGCCAGCGGGATTGCGGTTTCTGTGCCTGGTGCGGTGGTGTCAGAGATTGAGGCACCAGGCTGGATCATCGATTGGCCGCCCAGCACGCCACCGCTACCGCTGTTGGAATTGGAAACGCTGAAGGGATCAAAGTAAAACGCGATGGCTTGTTTTTGATCGGCCGTAGTGACGTTGAGCAGCCAAAGCAGTAGGAAAAACGCCATCATCGCGGTCACGAAGTCGGCATAGGCCACCTTCCAGGCGCCGCCATGGTGATCGTGACCACCTTTTTTGACCTTCTTTACGATAATGGGGGCGATATCGTCGCTCACGCCAACTCCTGTCTATTTGGTACCGCTCAGCCCCCGCATCATCCGTGGGCCGGGTGATGGTTAAGCCGGTGTGGCGACGGCGGATGTGGCTTCTTCCACCTCGGCGAAAGAGGGCCGGACATCCGAGAACAAGGTCTTCCGGGCAAATTCCACAGACAGCGCCGGGGCGTATCCTTGCAGATTGGCCAGCAACGCAATCTTGATTGCTTGGTAATATTTACTCTCGGCCTCATGGCGGAGTTTCAGTGATGCGGCCAAGGGGCCGACAAAACCATAAGCAACCCACACCCCGAGGAAGGTACCAACCAACGCACCACCAATCAATTTACCGAGCACTTCGGGTGGTTCTGTGATCGAGCCCATGGTCTTAATCACGCCCAAAACCGCGGCCACAATCCCCAGGGCGGGAAGGCCATCGGCCATGGTTTGCATGCCACCGGATACCTGATGTTGTTCGGCGTGGTGGGTTTCAAGTTCTTCATCCATCAGCGCTTCGATCTCGAAGGAATTATCGGAGCCCATGGAGATGATGCGTAAGTAATCACAGAGGAACGTGACCGCGTGATGATCGCTGTAAAAGATCGGAAACTGTTGGAAAAGCTCACTTTCATGGGGGTTTTCGATGTGTTGCTCTAACGACAGCCAGCCTTTGGTCTTGGCCTGACGGAAGACGGCGTAGAGCATCGACAACAATTCCAGATAGGCTTGCTTATCGTATTTCGCGCCTTTGAAATTCACTTTGATTTCGCGCAAGGTCGCTAGCAAAACCGTTTTGGGGTTGGCGACAATATAAGCGCCGATGGCTGATCCACAAATGATCACCACCTCAAAGGGCTGCCAGAGGACCGCGAGCTTACCGCCCAAGGCCACATACCCACCGAGGGTACAAATGGTCACGGTAATCCAACCAATAACAAGCAGCATGTGTTCTAACCCAAATTCGTGTCTGGCTGAGTGGAATGCTGTTTTATCATCAAGGTTGTGTCATTGCCGCTGTCACAACCCAAGCCATTCCATCCACCTTAGGGTGCAAGATATACCATAGAGACTAGTGACCGGTTAAGAGCGGTCGGACAACTTGACCGGCCATACCGGCCCAAAGGTGTTTGATTGGTCACAGAACAGCCGCCCACCCGGCAAATATGGGCCGGGTCGCATTCATCACATCTTGTTGATGATCAGCCGCCAGGGATAGATCGCGGCTGTGGTTTTTGATCATTATTTGATCCCCGTTCAAACGCTGCTCAAATGCTGCTCAATCACCGGTCTTAGCTGGTTTTTCTCGATATAGCTGCTGCACGGGAAAGCCTTGGGCTTGTAGGGTGCCGACGATCTCATCGGCGTGCAGGGGGCCACGGGTTTCGGTCACAATATCGATGGTGGTTGATTTGACCGAGACCGCGTTGAACAACCGTTGGTGCTGCACTTCCACAATGTTGCCGCCAGCATCGCCAATGACGGTGGAGATTGCTGAGAGGGCGCCGGGCCGGTCGGGCAGAGTGATCCGTAATTGGATGATCTTTTGCTGTTTCACCATCCCACGAAGCAGCAGGTTCGAATACAACCGATCGTCGATATTACCGCCACAAATCACCAGGCCAACCCGCTGGCCTTCAAAGCGGGTGCGATCTGACAGCACCGCGGCCAAACCAGCCGCACCGGCACCTTCGGCCACAATCTTGGCCCGTTGGGATAAATCATACACCGCTTGTTCGATTAACCCGTCGGGCACAATGATAATGTCATCCACCAAATCGCCAATGATTTGGCGGGTCAGCTGGCCTGGTTCTTTCACCGCGATGCCTTCGGCAAGAGAGCTGGAGCCGGTCACCACATCCTCACCTGCCAACACTTGTTTCATCGACGGAAACTCAGCGCTTTGAACGCCGATGATTTTAGTGTTGGGGGCTTTTGACCGCCACGCCGTGGCCATGCCCGATAACAACCCGCCGCCGCCAATGGGTACAATCAGGGCATCAAGGGGGGCATCCAAGGCGTCAATCATCTCCAGGGCGATGGTTCCCTGACCGGCAATCACATCGGCATCATCAAACGGATGCACAAAGGTTAGGCCATCCGCCTCGGCCTTTTCCCGGGCAAAGCTTGTGGCCTGGGTCAGTGTTTCGCCATGCAGAATGACCTGGGCCCCGAATGATTTGGTGCGTGCCACTTTGGTAAAGGGCGTGTCCTCGGGCATCACAATGGTGGCCGCGATGCCTAACCGCGTGGCGTGATAGGCCACGCCCTGGGCGTGGTTGCCCGCAGACATGGCGATCACGCCTGCGCTGCGTTGGGCCTGTGTCAGCTGCATCAGTTTGTTGAGTGCGCCGCGTTCTTTGAAGGAGGAGGTGCGTTGCAGGTTTTCCAGCTTGGCCAAGAGGTGACAGCCACAAAAATCGCTCAGCCCATTTAAGGCCACCAACGGGCTATGCAGGACTTGCCCTGCAATGCGCTCTGCGGCCGCTTCCACATCGGTCAGGCTGGGGCGGTAATCCTCAGCCTTGGCCTTTGCTGTTGCCACGCTCTGGTCTTGGACCACGGTTTGCTCTTGGGACATGGTTTGCTCTTGGCGCATGGTTATCGGGTCTATCCGGCTCACTGGTGCCAGCGTTTGG